>WRGC01000025.1 GCA_009787385.1 Bacillota bacterium | reverse complement strand
ATATATATATATATATATATATATATATGCTATAATATTGTGATAAATTGTATAATATATATTCTTTTAAAATTAATATAATATTTTGATATTGCTTAATGAGCTTGAATATAACATAGATTTGCGTATAGATGTACAGTATATAAAATTAAAATTATAGTTGTAAATATAAAAAAAGGAAATCATTATATGAATGAAAAAGATTTATCAAAATCAAATAAAAAATATAATTTTTTACAATTATGTATAACATCGGTAGGAGCTTTTATATTAGCAATAATACTTACATTGTCAATACAGGGTTGTTCTAATGGGAAATAGCCTACAGTAGACTATACAGGTTTAGACTACATAGGTAACACATGGTATACTTACTATGACATTGTCAATACAAACGACTTTGATGTGGTTGTAGTAACAAAAGATGGCTATTTTGGTACAAAGTATTATTCTTTCGTAGTAAAGCAAATATCTAGATTATCTATTTATACAACAAGTTCATACACTCCTGTAATTGAAAAGTGGTATAGAATTTAAAACATAAAACAACAAATATTTTTGCACTTGTAATATATTAATTGGAAGAATATAAATTTAATTAAATTATATTTTG
Source organism: Bacillota bacterium (assembly GCA_009787385.1). GTDB lineage: Bacteria > Bacillota > Clostridia > Christensenellales > Pumilibacteraceae > WRGC01. The sequence continues at coordinate 24,248 of WRGC01000025.1, read as the reverse complement.
ATTAGGAATTTTTATGGATGATTTTATGACATGGTTAAGCGATAATTGGTATTATCTATTATTTTTTATAGTAATTATAGTATTAATAATTTCAAATAGAGAGAAAGGCAAAGATTATGAAGATGTTGATTATGAAGAATATTACAGTGAAGAAGAATATGAGATAGAATATAATGACGATGGTTTTAATGATGAATACGAAGATGAAGATGACGAAGATGACAAACACGAAGAAGAAAAAGATATTTCAAAACAGGACAATACTGTTTTTGAAATACCAAAGATAAGGTTGATGGATATAGCAGGATTGGAAGATGCCAAAAAAGCTTTGGATGAAAAAGTAATATTGCCAATAAAGCACAAAGCTTTGTTTGAAAAATACAATAAAAAATTTGGTGGTGGTATTCTTCTGTTTGGACTTCCTGGGACAGGCAAGACTATGTTTGCACAAGCTGTAGCAACAGAGTTGAATGCCAAGTTTTTTAGTATAAAGTGCAGTGACATTATGTCAAAATGGTATGGAGAGAGTGAAAGTAATATAAAAAAATTATTTGTACAAGCTAAAAAACAATCAATATCTGTAATTTTCTTTGATGAATTTGAAGCTTTAGGCAAAAAAAGAAATAATGAAAACAACTATAATCCAACGATAAATGAAATACTAGCACAAATGCAAGGAGTAGAAACAAACAATAATATGTTGCTAGTAATAGCAGCTACAAATTGCCCTTGGGAACTTGACGGAGCATTGCTAAGACCTGGTAGATTTGACGAAAAAATTTATATCCCTCTTCCTGACAAAAAAGCAATACAATTTATAACAACAAAGAGTTTGAAAAATATCAAGTTTGATGGGGTTGATTGGGACAATATATCACAAAAATTGCTAGGATTCAATGGAGCTGACATAGAAAACTTTTGTGAAAAAGTAAAAATGTACATGATAAAAAAAGAGTTGCAAAATCAAAATGATTTAAAAATATCTAATGATGAAATACAACAAATATTGTCAACAATAAAAACATCTGTGCAACAATATGACCTAGACAAAATGCAAGAATATTTGAGTAATAAGGAGATTGCATGAGAAATACTAGTGGTGATTATTTGATATTAAAACTTTGGAAAAGAATTAGAGAAAAGAATAGAGAAGAGAAGTATAGAAAAGAATTACAGGAAAGAAGTATGTTGTTTAAAAAATATCTAAATGCTTGTGAGTGTATTCAAATAGATCCAAGTATGATATATAATGAGGATTATATTGTAGATAGAGCTAATCAAGGATTGCAAGTATATAGTGATGATGAAAGTGCAATTGAGGAGTGGGATACTAATGTAATGTGGATTATGGATAATTATTATGGTTGTTTGAAATTATATAGTTTTGATGAATATTGTGAAAAACTTATACGAAATGGTATCATTATTATAGATATTGATGAAGAAACTCTTGAAAATAAGGATATTACTACAAATTGGCTATATCGTTGGGAAAATTTTATTGAAGAATTTGGATATAATTCATTTTAATAATTAGGAGATTGTATGAGCAGTAGTAGTGATTACTTGACTTATTATCTTTGGAAAAGAAGAAGAATATTTAAAAAATATCTAAATGCTTGTGAGTGTCTTCAAATAGATCCAAGTGTGATATATAGTGATGATTATATTGAACATAGAGCTAATCAGGGATTGAGTGTATATAGTAATAATGAAAGTATATTGAAGAAGTATAACAAAAATGCAAGATGGCTTATGAATAATTATTATAGATGTTTTAAATTTGGATATAGCTTTGATAAATATTGTGCAAAACTTGTACAAAAGGGTATCCTTATTGTAGATGTCAATGAAGAAGCTATTGAAAATAAGGATATTACCACAAATTGGCTAAGCTGTTGGAAAAAATATAAGTGGAAAAACTTTGGCATAATTTGCTGTGTTTGTGCAGGTGTAGTTCTAAGTATTAGTTTAATATTAGCATTTACATTAAACAAAAATTGATACTATAATATTTATTTGAGAATATTAGTATTTTGTATTGTATTACGCAAGCTTAGCAATGCTCTTTGGCTATAAGCTTTCTTGCGTATTTGTTTGTCTCTTATATTTTCTATAGGTGGAAGAATGCCAAAATTGGCGTTCATAGGTGTGTAGTTTGAGTTGGGTTTAGTTATATAATCAGTCAATGCCCCCATCATTGTTGTGTTGTCAAACTCAAGTGTGGGCTTGTGGCAAAGAAATTGTGCCATGTTTATTCCGGCAATTAGTCCACTCATTATACTTTCCATATATCCTTCTAGTCCCGAAAGTTGTCCTGCTATATATATATTTGAATGAGATTTGAGTGCAAATGTGTTGTTTAGTACTTTAGGAGCATTTACAAAACTATTGCGATGCATCACACCATAGCGTACAAACTCAGCATTTTTGAGTGCGGGTATGATTCCAAATACTCTTTTTTGTTCGCCAAACTTGAGACTAGTTTGGAATCCCACTAAATTGTATATGTTGCCATTTGTGTTTTCTTTTCTCAACTGAAGCACGGCATACGGGCGTTTGTTGGTAGCAGGGTCTACAAACCCTACAGGTCTAAGTGGTCCAAATCTCATAGTATCGTATCCACGCTTTGCTATGACTTCTATAGGCATACAATTTTCAAAATATTGTATGTTTTCCCAATCTTTTGGTTGAACTCTTTCGGCAGATATTATTGCATTAAAGAACTCGTCATATTCTTGCTTGTCAATTGTACAATTGATATAATCACCTCTTGTCTCTTTAGATTGCTCATTGTCATTTGCATGCTTGTTGTATCTATCCTGAACAAAAGCTCGTTCCATGTTTATGCTATCCATCTCTATTATAGGGGATACAGCATCAAAGAAGTCCAAAAATCCGCCTGTAAGCTCTTGCAACTGCAATGACAATTTGCCACTAGTCAATGGACCTGTGGCAATTATTGTAGGGATATTTGTATTTATATATTCTACTACACCTTGCTTGATAGTTATGTTGGTTAGGGTTGCAATAGTATTAGTGACAAGTTGGCTAAATTGTTCTCTATCAACTGCCAAAGCACTACCAGCAGGAACACTGCATTGTTTTGCTAATCGCAAAAGCAAGCAGTCCATCAATTCTAATTCTGCTTTTAATAGACCGCTTGCGGTACTAATTTCTTGAGATTTTAGACTATTGCTACATACTAGTTCGGCAAAAGTATCTAGAGTGTGGGCATTACTTTTGTATTTTGGTTTTTGTTCATACAATACTACACCAAAACCTCTTTTGGATAGTTGATAAGCTGCTTCACAACCTGCTAGTCCTGCACCTATGATGTTGACAAATTTCATACAAATATTTTAACATACTTATTGTTGATTTGCAAATAATGTGATTGTTTATAATTTGTAGAGAGTGTACAACGAGCGGTTATTGCAATAAAATGCAAACAATCAACAAAATAGGCGTTATTCTTTTTTGACTTCAAAAAAGACCCAAAAAACATTTTTTTGGGTGGGGGAGAGAATTCAACCCCCTAACGCTTTAAGGTTGTTTTTATTTAGTGTTCTTATTTTCATCTTAATGCACTCTATTTGTATACTCCAATTTGTAAAATTTGTTTGCTAATAAATGAGTTGTATATTTATGTATTAAATATTATATTGCAATTTGTAATATACTAAAGATATATAAAATATATAAGGAATAAATTATGAACAAACAAGGGTACCAAGCAACAGTCGGCAACAAAAATCTTAATAATTTTGCTATACTTCAAGTGGATTTTGATGATAATTGTTTTTTTGAAACATATCACCAAGCTTTTGAATGCTTGTTAAAATACTATAATTCTCGTTTTGGAGATACAAAGCAAAAAGTAGAAAAACGATTAAACACCCAAATGTGTTCTATTAATGTAGTAGACTATGAGTTTAGTGGAATAACTTACCATACAGATGAAAACAAGACTGTTGTAGAGAATTCGTCTAATAATAGCAATGATTTAGAATTGAAAACATCTAAGCTAGGAGAGAGTAGAGATGAGGATTGTATACAGCAATATGATTTGACAAAAGAGAGACAAGAGTTGCTTATGCAACAACAAGAGTTAGAACGAGCTAAGCAAGAGCAACAACAAGAATTGGAGCGGGCAAAGCAAGAGAAAAAGGAAGAATTGGAGCGAGAGAGACAAGAGCAACAACAAGAGTTAGAACGAGCTAAGCAAGAGCAACAACAAGAATTGGAACGCATTAAGAATGAACAAGCACAAGAATTTTTTAAACAACATCAAGATTTGATTGAACAACAAAAGCAATTAGAATTACGCAAACAAGAACAACAAAATTTAAAAAATACAAAAAAGAAATCAACTACAGTAAAAGATATCTTTAATTTTGAGGGGGGAGAAAAACTTACCAAAATGGGGGCTGCGTGGTTCGTATCATATGCATATTATGAGAAGATAGACACAAAACATTTGAATTGGGATGTACTACAATCATCAAAGAGCAAAGTTACTATATACAAAAGGACAACTGATTTACACAATTTTTGGTTGCAACAACTCAAATCTATTAGTGCAAGCAAGTTGTCAAACAAAATAGGATTGATACCAACTCAAATAAATAAAATGATAGAAGAAATTTTGAATGAAGAAGTTGAATAATAATCGTAATTGACTATATCAAATATATTTGTTGTAGTACTATATAAGGTATATGTATATGTGCGTTGAATTAAAAGCATAAGATAAATTATTTATCTTATGCTTTTAATTCAATTTGAGAGTATAAAAACACTTTAAGACAATTTTTTAATAAATGATTTTTGTTTTTTATATTTTGTTGTGTGCTTAGTTTTAAATGCAAATATGAACAATATATTAATTTTATGTAAATAAATCATATAAGATATAAAATATTAACTAAATGTAAATGATTTGTTAAGGTTGAAATATTAACACATATATTGTATAATATTAGTGTTATGATTAAATTAGCTTATATGAACAAGGCTTGTATCTTGATTGCATTGTTGTTTGTTTGTTTGTTTGGGTCTAATAATATTTACCATAAAACTTACAATTCATATTCAGTTGAACAGTTTAATATAGATAATAATACAAGATTGGGAATATCAGATATATTTGTTAATTATCCAGATAAATACAATTATGGATTAGTGGGACAAGAAGTTGTATTAGAAGTATCAGTAAAAGAGGGCTTTGATGAAAATAAGCTAGAGTGGTTTAGAAATCCTAAGGAATATGGGTTTGACGATGCTCCTCAAAGTACTTTTTGGGAATTAACAGATGTAAAAGGTAGTACATTTCATGTTCCAACTGATGAGATAGGTGAAAACTATTATATGTGTGCTTATGAGGACGGATGGATTCTTGAAGGAATTATTTCTGATTATAGTAGGGGTGAAATTGTCAAAGTTGAGATACTAGAAGAAGCACCACAAGAATTGTGGACAATATCACTAGATCATAATGGTGGTGATGGTGGAGCAAATGAAGTGCTTGCAAGGTATGGTGATCCTTTGCAATCGGGTGTCCCTAGTCCTAGAAATAACAAAAGATTCTTGGGATATTATGATAAAATTTCAAGTGATGGCAAACAATATTATGATAAAGACATGAAATCTGTTAGAAATTATGATAAAATTGGAAATTCTAAGCTTTATGCAATGTGGGATGATTCTCATACTATAACTTATTTAACGCTAGATGCAAATGGTGGTGATGGTGGAGTATCTAATATTATAGCAGATTATGGTTTGCCAATGCCTCAAGTGCAAGCTCCAATAAGATATGAATATAAATTTATGGGGTATCAAGATGAAGATGGCACTTTGTATTATGACCAAGATATGAATAGTATGTCTAATTGGGACAAACTAGCACAAGAAGGTGACACATATCCACAAGATACATTGTATGCACAATGGGAAAAAGAAGTGGAGAAGTATACAGTAAAATTGGATTTTAATGGAGGGAGTGGTGGAACTAGTAGAGTGGATGTAATCTACGGAGAAGATATGCCACAAGCAACAGCACCTACAAGAGAGGGGTATAATTTTAAGGGATATACTAGTAGCGTTAGTGGTGTAAAATTTTATTATGATGAGAATATGAATTCTATGGTAGCATGGGACAATAAACAAGATTCTACTTTATATGCACAATGGGAAGAAAGTGAGGTGATTATTCCACCAACTACTGACCCACAGTCGCCACAAGAGCCACCAAGCTTAGATTATGGAGCAATATCTGGTTGGATTTTGGGAGGTGTACTTGTGGTAGGTGTGATAACAAGTATTGTATTAATTTTGATAAAAAAGAGAAGCTCCAAATCAGTACAAAATGATTATTATGGAAGCCAAAATACTTTTGTAAATACTAATGATTATAGTCAATATAGAAATAATCTGCATAATCACAATGCTAATCAATATCTCAAAGGAAAAAACAATAGAGATGGCAATAGCTATTATAATGATAGATATGGCAAGTATTAGGTATAAATTTTAATACAAATAAAGCAATAGATATTTTGAGTCTAGAAAGTGTTGTTGGTATTTCTTTAAGTTTTTGATTAAGACTTATTTTTAGTAATAATAAAATTGTCAATTCAAATAACGACCTATTTGAATTGACAACTTTATGTCAATAGTAGGATTGAGTGTAGGGAATATTTTGGTTAGTCAAGATATCTTGTCATAACTATCTATGGATACTAAACTAATCTATACTATGTAAAATATTTCAATTTTAAAAATATTAATAAAAGCTTTTTAATATTTGTGATATATGATATAATTGTAGTATGTTTGTTAATAAATTTATTATTAAGAATATATGTTTGATTCCCATTGTCGTATTTAGTATTTTATGTAGTATTGCGGGGGGGGGCATCATTAGTTGCAAAAGATGAGAGTAGGCATACAATTAGTTTTGCTACAAAGAATGGTTGGACCCCTCCAAATCCAGTTGTAGCTACAGTTGGTCAATTGATACCACAGATTGAAGGAGGAGTTAGTCAAGATTTGGACAATGTGTTTTGTGGGTATTTTAGTGAGAATAATGGAAATGGCATTTTGTATTATGGCAACAATGTAGAGTCATCGGGTACTGTACAAAATATTGCTAGATTAAAAGTATTTGATGAAAATAAGGATATAACGCTATACCCATATTAACTCCAACATATTTTACATCTAATCAGATAGCATTTAGACCAATAATATTTAATCCAAATGGGGGCAAGCTTGCAAGTACAACTAAGTATGACAACATGGAGTTGGTTGAATGGAACACGCCTTTGACAAGTGGTAGGCAAAAGCCTACAAGAGATGGATACAAATTTGTGGGGTACTATAGTGGCTTGGGTGATTTTGATACTATTGATGGTAGTTATCAAGTTAGTGATGAAGATGAGTGGTATGATGAAAATATGCAATGTCACAAAACTCCTGATGATATTAATTTGGATCACTTGCCACGAGTTGTGCATGCTAAGTGGATTAAGACTGCTAAAGGTAGTGATGACAACAGTGACAACAACATTGATTTGATAAAAATTTTGGTTATATCTAGTGCTATTGTTGTAGCATGTGGAGTTGCCGTAGCTGTTTATTTTATAATCAAGAAAAGAAAGAATAGGTTTTAGAAACTAAAATAGCAACACGATGCAATATTGCAATAGTGTTGCTATTTTATAGAGTGTACAACAAGCTATTATTAATAATAAAATACAAAAAACCAACAAAAGTAGCATTATTCTTTTTTGACGCCAAAAAAGAACAAAAAAGCTCTTTGGGGTACGAATTCAAACCCCCGAACGCTTTAAGGTTGATTTTAATTATGTATTAATTCTTTCCATCTTAATGAACTCTATTATTATACTAAAGTATGTTGCAAAGTGTATGTTTGTAATCTTACTTGCTATCATACAAGTATTTGTTGTATACTATTTTTATGGATAATTTGCAATTAAATATAGCTAAGCAATTAATTTTGTCTGATAACAAATTTGTATTAGGCAACCTATCTAATCTAAGTAGTTGGATATATCATGAGTTTGATGCAATCAATTGGGCGGGTTTTTATCTTTACGATGGGAGCAGTTTGGTACTTGGTCCATTTTGTGGAAAAGTTGCATGTACAAATATAGGGTGGGGAAAGGGCGTGTGCGGCACAGCTCTTGCACAAAATAAAACTATAATTGTACCTGATGTGCATAAGTTTGATGGACATATAGCATGTGACAGTGCAAGCAATAGTGAAATTGTAGTGCCAATGTATTTGCATGACAAACCTATAGGAGTGCTAGATATAGACAGTATACTGCTTGATAGATTTGACAGTTCTCATCAAGAGTTGTTTGAAAACATAGTACGGCATTTGATACAAACTAATGGTAATGCAATATCAAGGTTGGTTGCAAACAATGAATAATAGCGATATAGTATGTGGCAACAAACTATATACTATATCTATTGCTATTCACATAAATAATAATATTGTCCGTCTTTGTCTGCCGGTGGAAATATGTCTCCCGCATTGAGTTGAATATTTAGTCCTGTATATGCTATACCATTGCGATCGCATAGTTGATATGTTCCACTTTTGTGTACTATAGAACCTGCTGTGTATGATTGTTGGTTCATTGTATCCTCCATAAATAATTATTGAATTATATACAATTTTGTCGATATAAATATTTTTAGTTATCAATATTGCAACAAATTGTTTTATTTTGTGTACTATATATATAGTATTTTATTATTTTGTGTATTTTTTAAAAACAAATACAAAAAATATCTGCAAAACTGCTTGCTATTATAAACAAAATAGTGCTATAATACAAATATTGTGGGTGAATATTTTGAACAATCTTGGGAAAAGCTAGTAAGTGCTTTTGAAAATTTTAATGCTTATAATGCATTAGAAATTGTATTGTTGGCTTTTGTGGTTTATGGCTTGTTAGTATTTTTAAAAAATACTAGTTCTTTACGATTGCTCAAATTTTTGGGTATTTTTATAATTGCTGGCATATTGCTAAATGCTACCATATTTAGAAATAATTTTATAATATTGCCACAACTACTCAACAACTATTTGTTGTATATATTTGTAGCTATATTGTTGTTATTCCCCAATGAATTGCGAAGAGGTTTGTGGCGTCTCAGTAGTCCAAAGGCTGTGTCAAGTATATTCAATGCGACAAAGGGAGCTAACGAACAAGATTTGAGAAAAGTAGTAGCCGAAGTTGTGAGATCATTACAAAACATGGCAAAGAAAAACATAGGAGCTTTGTTGGTAGTAGTGCCTGACAATACATTGGGTAGTCACATTATTGATAGTGGAACTATGCTAGATGCAAAGTTGACAGGAGCATTGATAGAATCAATATTTATTACTAAAGGTCCATTACATGATGGTGCTGTGATAGTAAAAGGTGACAGAGTAATTGCAGCGGGTTGTTTTTTGCCTTTATCACAAAATCAAAATATTTCCAAATTGCTTGGTACAAGGCATAGGGCAGCCATAGGTGTAACAGAGAATAGCAATGCCGTTACTATAATATGTAGTGAGGAGACAGGGGTAATAAGTGTAGCTAAAGATGGTATACTCAAATCATACTATGATGGTATAATGTTGCAAGATGTATTAGAACAAGTGTTGGGATTAAAAGTAAATAAAGCAACCAAAATTAATAATACTATGTCTAATATATAGTATTAAAAAATTATTTGTTTTTACTATAAAATTTTATATTTATTTAGGGGAAAATAAACATGTCTACAAATTCAAACACACCTACTAATTTGCCTGTGCCAATACAGACACTAGAAAAAGTCAAAGTTGAAAAAGAAAACAGGTTTGCCAAATTTTGGAAAAACACATTTAGCAATAATATTGTACTTAAATTGTCATCTATAGCTATATCAACATGTTTGTGGGTTTTGTATGTGGCTTTCTTGTAAATTACAAAAGTAGTGTAAAAATAGAGTAGATTAATATTAAAAGAAGAATACACATAAATAAAATCAACCTTAAAGCATTCGGGTTTTTTGAGGATTCCCCAATAGCTTTTTTGGTTCTTTTTGGAGTCAAAAAAGAATAACTCTAGTTTTGTTGATAGTTTGTATTGCATTGTAATAACTGTTCGTTGTACACTCTCATTGCAAACAATACTTTCAATTTATGATGAAAAAACAACTGTAACAGTTGTTTTTTTTTTGCATAGTATGGTTGAGAGGTGTGTTGCACATATGATAAAGGTTTGCAAGTTTGGTGGAACTGCAATGGCACAGGCTGAAAGTATTAAGAGAGTTGCAGATATTGTTGTTGCAGATGATACTAGAATTGGAATAGTATTGTCAGCTCCTGGCAAAAGGCATGAATATGATACTAAAGTTACTGATTTGCTTTATAGAGCGTTTGCCGAACCACGAGTTTGGAATGATATTAGGGAGAGATTTGTAGATATTATTGTTGGTTTGGACATAGATTTTGATATTGATAAGGAATTTAATCAAATTTTTTTAGATATCAATAATGGTATCAATTCTCATTATATTGTCAGTCGTGGAGAGTATTTGATTGGCAAGATATTTGCCAAATATATAGGATTTGAGTTTGTAGATGCTAAAGAAATAATAATGTTAGATCATAATGGCAACATAGATTTGGTAGCTACAAGAAGACAATCAAAAGTCTTACTTAATCAATATATGCATTACTTGTCATCTAATATATCTAGTAGCAATTTGTCTAAGCATAAGGGTTTTGTATTGCCAGGATTTTATGGTGCATGCAACAATCAAATATGTCTATTAGGGCGTGGGGGCAGTGATATTAGTGGAGCTATACTAAGCAATATTTTAACTGCTAAAGTATATGAAAATTGGACTGATGTAGATGGTTTTTTTGCTTTTGACCCTAGATTTGGCAATAGTAATCTCAATGCCACAATATCTTATCGTCAAGCTATAGATTTAAGTCAGTTTGGAGCTACAGTATTGCACCCTGACAGCTGTGTAGTTGCTAGTATTGATGAAACTCCAATAATAATCAAAAACACCTTTGCCCCAACAAATTGTGGTACAAAGGTTGTAAAACACAACTATTGCAAAAAAAGCAAATTGGTAGGTGTTGGTGGGATAAAGTTTAACAAAATATTGCAAGTAACCAAACCTGACAATATTGGACACCCATTGTCTAGAGATTTGCTTTGGGCTTTGCATAAGTCAGATATTGAAGTCAATAACTTGGTTGTAAATGACAATAATGCATACCTACATTTAACCAACAATACATCTACAAAAGATATAAATATATTCAAAAAGGCACTAAAGAATATTAATTCAAATTATGTTGTCGCTAGCAGGAAATTGTCACTTATTAAGTTGGTAGGTAGAGATATAGTAGACAAGGCATTGAGTATTCTTCGTCTAAGAGATATTAAGGTAGTGTACAGTATGGTTGCTCAAGATAGTACTCTTTTGGGAGTATATACAAAGGATTTTGACAAATCTATAAAAGTATTGTATAGTAGCTTTGCATAGGAGTGTACAAATATAGTACATTAGATGGAAAGGAAAACACCTAATTGAATAAAATCAACCTTAAAGCATTTGTGGGTTTGGGGGACTTTGCAACTCTTCAAAATTTTTTTGCTTTTTTTGGTGTCAAAAAATGATATTGTTGATTTTGTTTAATGTTTGTATATATTGTTAATAACCGCTAGTTGTACACATTCCTCTATGCAATAATTAACAAATTTATTTGACTTTTTAGCTATTTTGTTATATCATACCCATAATGAGTGATGGGTTGAGAAGATTTACTGCATGGGTAGCGTTGTTCTTTATGACGGTATTCACGGTAGTATTTATTATTGTTTTGGCAATGCCTGACATATTGCAAGGTAGACTTGTATGGTTGGCAGTTTTTTGCTTTGTTGTAGGATTGTTGTTGTTTGTGTTGATAAAGATGGACAACAACAATAGAGCACGAGAGCAAATGCATGATAGTCAAGATGACAATTTGGATTAGTTTGTTGTTATAAAATTTGTACAAAGTATAGTTATAGTCTATATTCATAGTTTAATATTATATAACAAAATCATGTTTGTTTGGCAAAACCTAGTTTGCATGCCAATGCTAATATCAATGCAATACCTGCAAATGTGAGATAGTATGTGGGATTGCCAAAGAAATAAGAATATACAATAAATACAAACGATAGCATTAAGTATTTTTTTGCATTTTTGGGTGAGAGTGCTAGAGCTATCATAGACAATTTGGATATCTTTGTAGCCTTTTTGAGTTTTGTATTTATGTCTGGAAATGTTCCAAATGCTTTGAGCATTTTGTATGTTTGAGTGTCATTATAAATATCTATTTCTATGTCGGGTAGATGTGATATTAGTTTTTTGATATTTGAACTTTCTCCGCTAGATGTGAGTATCAACATTTTGTCAGCTCCTATATTGTTTGCTTTGGCAAAAAATTGGCACAATTGAGTTTCGCTCAAGTATTCGGGATTTATAGACAAAAATACAACGGTGCTAATTCCATTATGTTTTATAGATACAAAGTCATCTACAATGATTGTATTTTCAAATTTTTTTAAAAACACTTTTTCAAAAAAATCTAGGTTGACTTGTGGCATATTCAACATTAGTTGATTGATACATTCTTGCATATGTGATATTTGGTCTTGGTTGAGTTGCCCTATCTTTTTGCTTTTATTTTTGAGCTTAACTATAGAATAAACGCACAGAGTTGCAAGAGTTGATATATATATGCTAGTCCATAGTTGAATTTTGCAATATCTAGCCCAAATAAAGCTGATACAAAATACTGCCAAATTGGCAAAGAAGAAGTCAATTGATTTTGAAAGTGAAAAGCTTTTTGTTAATTTCATATGTACAATTTTTGTTGACTTAGAAAGTATCCTTTGTTTATTTTAATAAAAACTTATTTCAGTATTATTGACAATATTATTAAACAACAAACCTACTAAATGAGCAAATCAATAACTACCAAAATTCTACTTCCTACTGATGATAATATAAAACTGTGTGCTGATGCTATAGTTGATGGAAAAGTAGTTGCATTTGCAACTGAGACAGTGTATGGATTGGGAGCCAATATTTGGAATGATAGGGCTTTAGAAAATATATTTGAAATAAAGAATAGACCTGTAGACAATCCTTTGATTGTTCATATATATGATATTTTGCAAATAGAAAGATTTGCATTTGGATTGAGTGAGAATGTGTTGACATTAGCACAAGCTTTTTGGCCAGGACCACTTACTATGGTTTTTAAAAAAAATAGTAATGTATCCAAAATTGTGACAGCAGGTAGTAATACTGTTGCTGTGAGAATGCCAAATTCAAAAACAGCACTATCTTTGTTGAAATTTTGTGATATTCCCGTGGCAGCACCTAGTGCTAATTTGTCTACTAGACCTAGTCCAACCAAAGCCAAACATGTCTACTATGATTTGCAAGGTAAAATAGAATATATTTTAGAAGATGATATAGCTTGTAAAATAGGTATAGAATCCACTGTATTGGATATGAGTACGGACAAGCCATGTATACTTAGGCATGGAGCGATTACGGCACAACAAATATCTAATATATTGGATATTTCGGTAGATGAACTCAATAGCCATTCGTCTACTCCAAGTCCAGGTACAAGATATAGACACTATGCCCCTAGAATCCCATTAGAATATTTGCATTATCAATTTGATTTTAATAAATTAAAACAAATATATTTTAAAAACAAATGCGTTATATTGTGCGAGAAATCGGTATATGATATATTAGTAAACAATTATGCCGTTGTCAATATGGGAGATAGTTGGCAATATGCTGCTCAACTATATGACACTTTGCGTACTGTTGAGAATATTTATGAGTGTATAATAGCAATAGGTGTCAACCCACAAGGCATAGGACAAGCTCTAAACAATAGATTGCAAAAGGCATCTAGTGGATTGATACATTGAGTATATACTTATAAACCAAAGATTATGGTCAAAAACACCAAAAATCCAACCAAAGCCTCAATCTTGTTTGTGTGTACGGGCAATACATGTAGGTCACCTATGGCACAATTTATTTTTGCTAAGTACGCTAGTGGGAGAGATGAATTGGATGTCACTACGGCAAGTAGTGGTATTTATGCTAAGAATGGTACTTCAATGTCTAATAATGCCAAATTGGCTTTGCAAATGTTGGACAAAGATGCTAAGCAAAATACAAAACTCTCAAAATTTGGTTCAACATTGTTTAAGCAAGAATATGTTGACAAATATGATTTGATTGTGTGTATGACGCAAGGTCACAGGATAGCAATAGGTGAATTTGACAATGTAGTTTTGATGAGTCAAATTAGTGGTGGCAAAGATGTTATAGACCCTTATGGTGGCTCTTTAGAAGAATATTTGAGTGTAGCAAAATATATAGAGTATGCTTGTCCAGATATCTATGAAAAACTAAAGTGCATAGTAATACCAAATAATTGAGATAAAGTTATTATTGAATAATTGTTTTTTATATTAAGATTTGGACAACAAAATTGAGGCATAAATTTGTATATGCAACCACAAGAAAGACCTGAATTAAATAAATTGTTATTTATTATATTGTTGCTATGCATTATTGTGCCTGGACTAATATATCAATATATTGTGCAACAAAAGCAATTACAGTGGGATAGAGAGCAAGCTGATTTGTTGTTAAAGAGACAGAAAGAAGAGCAAGAATTCAAATTATTATCTTCGGTTACAAGTCCAGAAAGATGTACAGAATTAGAAAAAAGATTGCTTTTAAAGTTGCTTACAAATGGCTTTAGACCAGAAGAAATCTATTTTGATATCTATTTTGAAGACAATTTGGAGAGATTTAAGCGAGTTCAATTGGTATTGACAACTTCGGTTGGATTGATAGTAGTATGGTTGCAAGTTTGTAGTGGATTGGTATATGCTAAAAAACATAGAGATGTATGGGTGCAAAAGCAAGATACAGGTGAAATGGTAAAGATACTAAACCCTATCAAACACAATCAAGATTGCATAGATACAGTTATCAATAATTTGGTAGTTAGTGATTTGCCCAAATCACTAAAGTATCAAGAAACTAAAGTTTATAGTGTAGTAGCTTTGTGTGGAGATTTTGAAGTTGATGGTATAAAACTAGACCAAGATATGGATAATCAAAACCCAACACCAGATACCCCGCCTGTTGAACAAACAGATTTTTTGATTAGAGATTGGCAAGTATTAGAAGCTTTGCAATTTATTACACATAATCACGAACCATCTACAATAGAACACGATAAATTGGTACACACAATATTGCAACAAGCAAAAGATAACGGCAAAGAGCAAGAGATAGTGTTGGATCACCTAAAACAAACTCATGACAATTTTCACAAATATTTGGTTAAGTAGAGTTTGATTGATTATATGAAATACTATACATGTATTTGAAAATATGTTATACTAAATTCCAAAAGGAATAGTGTAAAAAATCCACTGATGAAGTACAATTTTTTAGTTAATGCTAATTGCAAGAATGTAGACAAAACTGTAAAAAAATTGAGTGAGTATTTGGACAGTCTAAGTATTGCATATTCTTTTGATTACTCTCAGTATCATGGTCATTTGGGTGAGTTGGCTAAAAAATTAGAGATACAATGTGTAAGCAATATAGTAGTTATGGGAGGAGATGGGAGTATCAATGAAGTTCTCAATGGACTTTTAGATCCATCTTCAATACCAATAGGTATTATTCCAATAGGTACGGGCAATGACTTTGCAAAAAGTGTTAAAATTAGCAAAGATCCAATTGTAGCAATGCGAGGGATTTTGAATGGAAATATACAATCTGTTGATTATTTTACTAGTTTAGATCGCAGGGCTATTAATACTGTAAGTATAGGTATAGATATTCAAGTATTGACTAGATATAACAAAAAGAAAAGAAAAAATAAATTGTCATACTATAATGCTTTACTCAAGTCTTTGATTTCTTATAGATGCAAGAAAATGCAATTTGTAGTAGATGGCTTTATTTTATCGCCTGATAGATACTTTGTTGCAGTTGCAGCTAATGGTAAATATTTTGGTGGAAACATGAAAATAAGTCCCAATAGTAGTCTACATGATGGCAAAATTCACTTTGTGGCTATAAAGAAGTTGCCATTTTACAAAATACCTCTAGCTTTGATAGGTATGATTAGAGGTAAGCATATACGAAAAAAGTACACTCAAGAGATTCCCTGCAATACTGTTCAGTGCAATATAGAAGACAATTCTAATAGCTTTCAAACAGTCAACTATGATGGAGAGCTTTTGGATAATAGTTTGTTTGATATAAGGGTGGTTCAAGGCGGTGTTAGGATATACTTGCCTGTTGTGTGAGTTTTTTGTAATTAAGTTTGATATTGTTAATATAATGGAGATAAAAATGTTATTAATTAAAAATGCTACTATTAATACTATAGAAGATAAAGAGCCTATAAATGATGGATATATATTGCTTAAAGAAAATAAGATATTTCAAGTAGGCAAGATGTCTGATTTTGATTTAAAATCATACGAAAAAAAAGTTTCTCATACTATAGATGCTCTAGGCAAGCAGGTTTATCCGGGGTTTATAGATGCACATACACATTTGGGTATTGCTAATGTAGGATTGAGATGGGAGGGAGCGGATTACAATGAGATAAGTGATCCTGTTACTCCTCAAATGAGAACTGTAGATGGCATATATGGTTTTGATGATTCTTTTCGTGATACCATGATAGGAGGTGTGACTACTGTGGTAGTTTGTCCAGGTTCTGCTAATGTAGTTGGTGGAGTTGTTTGTGCAATCAAGACAGGTGGGAGCAATATTGTAGATGAGATGATAGTAGATGCCAATTTGGCAATGAAGTGTGCATTTGGTGAAAATCCAAAGAATGTATTTGGACAATCTCAAAAGAAAGCTCCTTTTACTCGTATGGCGACCGCATCACTTTTGAGAGAAATTTTGATTAAGACTAAAGAGTATGACAATAAACTAAAAAATGCAACCAAAGATAAACCAGTGGATATCAATATTAAGTATGAAGCTATGTTGCCCGTAGTTAGGAGAGAAATCCCAATTCATATTCATTGCCACAGAGCAGATGATATATGTACCGCCATAAGAATAGGTAAGGAGTTTGATTTAAGATTGGTATTAGTACATGCAACTGAGGCTTCTTTGGTAGCACAACACATCAAATCAAGTGGGTATCCTGCAATTATTGGTCCAACAATGACTCACAAATCTAAACCTGAAGTGAAGAATAAGGGTTTTGGTACACTTAAGTCACTATTGGATATAGGTGTTTTGGCATGTTGTACCACAGATCATCCCGTAATACCATTGCAACACATCAATATTTGTGCTGCTTTGACTAGTCAAGCTGGTTTGGATAAGTATCAAGCTCTAAAGGCAATAACTATATATGCCGCTGAAATAATTGGCTTGCAAGATAGATTGGGTTCTATCAAAGTAGGAAAGGATGCAGATTTGGTTTTGTGGGATGGACATCCATTTGATGCTACTGCCAAGGCAACTAATGTCATTATCAATGGAAAAGTTGTATATTAAGTTGTTTTGATTTTATATTGAGTTAAATAAGTTTCAGTAGTGTATAAATGGGTACATTAATATGGGAAGAAGTAATATTAAAATAAAATTAACCATAAATCGTTCGGGTGGTTGTGGGTATTAAAAATCTTCACAAGAGCTTTTGGGTTTTTTGGCGTCAAAAAATAATAATGTTGGTTTTGCTGAATGCTCTAGCTTATTATTAACAACCACTAGTTGTACACTCTATAAGTTTCTAATTAATGTACTAATCAAGTACTAATTGGAGACTTATTTTGCTTTTAATGGTATAATTAAGTGCAATATTTCTTAAACTAACTTAATGAGAAGACGCACTTACAAGCTTTTGGCGTTGGTATTTACTGTGGCTACATTGCTGTTGGTTGTAGCATATACACAGTTGCCCTTGCAATATATAGACAATTTGCCAGATTATGTAGAGATTTCGTGGGGTGATATAGATAGTCTAGATGCCAAAAATCTCACATTTGAAGTAGATATAGCTCAACCTACAAGTATTGATGGTGATGCTCAAGGATATATCAATGTCAAGGCATTTAGATTTTTTCCACTTAAAAAAGTCAAAGTCAAGGTAGAGTCAAATCGCAAGGTATATAGTGGTGGACAACCTATTGGATTGATGTTAAATAGTAATGGAGTGATGATTGTAGGAAGTGGAAATATCCAAACTATTCAAGGTGTAAAGGGGAGTGTAGATTTAAAAAAGGGTGATATAATTAAAAAAATAAATAGTACTCACATACTCAAGCCTAAGGATATTGCAGATTTTTTTAAAAAACATGATGGCAAACCTATAGAGTTGACAATAGATAGAAATGGCAAATCATTGACATTCAAAACTCAACCTCTATATGATGAGATTAACAAGGAGTATAAATTGGGAGTGTGGATTAAGGATAGTATTACGGGTTTGGGGACTGTTAGTTATGTGAGACTTGATGGTAGATTTGGTGCTTTGGGGCATCCCGTTGTAGATAGTGATACCAATTTGATGTTTCCAATTTATAGTGGACAAGTATATGATGCAAAGGTAGTAGGAGTAGAAAAAGGACAATCAGGCAAGGCAGGTGCTTTGAAAGGTACATTTAATAGTTATGACAAGTGTATAGGTAGTGTGCATGACAATAATAAGTATGGTATTTTTGGAAAACTTGATATTTATTCACAAGATAAAATGCTTCCTATAGGAAGTCGCTTATCTGTTAAACCAGGAAAGGCAAAAATCATAAGTACAGTCAATAGTAAGTGTGAAGAGTATGATATAGAAATAATAAAAACACATAGTCAAAAAAAGAAATCAGACAAAAGTATGGTAATCAAAGTCACAGATGCTCGCTTGCTAGAAACTACAGGTGGTATTGTGCAAGGTATGAGCGGGAGTCCAATACTACAAGATGGAAAAGTTGTTGGCGCAATTACACATGTATTTGTCAATGACCCAACTAGAGGATATGGTATTTATTTGGATTGGATGATAGATAATTAAATATAGTTAAAAAATATTTAAGAGTTTTAGATTTATTTTATCTACTGCTCTTTTGTTTTTATAGTATTTACGATTAACTATAGTGATTAAGATGATAGAAAAATAATTATCAACATATTGACAATACAACAAATACTTGAAAAAAACTATTTGCAAACAACTTACTTTTTTTCTTGTACTTGACTTTTCAATTTAGGTGATATAATATATACACAATATGTTTAATAGAAGGCTTTATAAATATAGCTTTGGCATACTCTTATTTTTGCCTTTGATATCTATTATTGTCAAGGCAATTTTGGGGGTAGATGGCAAGTATATTGTTGTAGATGCTGTAGTGTTTGGTCAAGCTTTTATTGTGTTTGTAGGTTGTTGGATTGTTGTGTACAAGCGTAGAAATTTGGTAAAAAGGATTAACGAATCTGTAATTCCATATATACTTACTAGTCTATTGATTGCTACCCAAAGCATAAGATTTGTTTATTATCTTGACAGGAATTTTGTCAACAAATGGGTATTTTTTGTATTTGAAGAAGGTTTTAGTATTCAACTTTCATTGTTATATTTGTGCATGTTGGCTATTTTGTCTATGCAAAGTGTAATTATATTTACACAAATTTTGTATAGAAGAAAACCAATAACTACAATTTATTTACCTAAGTCTTATCAATCTATGGTTGCTTTGGCACTGTTTAATGTAGCTGTTGTTGGTTTATTGTTGATTATCAAAGCAATATTGGGTAACAACCAAGGCAAAGTTATGGATTCTATTTATTTGGTTTGTGCATCTAGCTTGTATTTCTTTATACTATTTTTGCACTTTGTGTTAAATAGATTCAAATTTGCTAAACATGTATTCAAGCAAAGCTTGTTGATTATTATTGTGCAAACTAGTTTGCTGTGGATAATTTTATTGTTTTTGTCACTTGATTTTGTTGGTACAGTTTTGCAATACCTATTATTGGGTATTGTCAACATAGTTGCTCTTGTGTGGTTTTACAAATGTTCAAAAGTCAAACCTGATGTCCTAGAGATATTTGAATGATTGTAAAAAGTGGCAAATTGAATAGCTATGAATGATTTAATTATATTAGATTTGTTTGTATTGAATAATAGACAATTAAAACTCTTTGCAAACAACATTGGTTATGGCATATAGTCATAAAATATATCTTGACAAAATATACTAAAATATGAGTTTATTTTTGATAAACAAGCAGGGTATATTAGGTGATGTCAAATATCATATGGCAGACAACCGCAAAAAATATATTTTTGCGGTTGTCTTATTGTGTGTGGCTTTTGGATTTGGAATGTCAAAAGGATTGAGTGTGTTAAATCCTATATCAGCTTTATATCAGTACAATCAACCTTATTATGATATGATAAATCTAATTGGTAGAGATAGTTATGTATTGTCACAAATATTATCCCACTTGATGAGTATGTTGCTTATTTATGCTTGTTGTTTGCTTTATTTTTTATCTCCACTTTGTATAGCAATATTGTGGAGTAGAGCTTATAATATTGGTATTATGATTTCTTTACTATTTAGAATACATGGTATTGGAGCAATATTGGTATGTTTTATAGCTATTATTCCATTTTTTATTGTGTTGTATGTATTGCTTGCAAGTTATACAGTTTATCTTATCAATACATCTAAAGAATGTTACAATTATGGTCAATCTAAGTGGCTTTTTTTTGAAATAAAGTACATGTGGAGCAAGATACTGTACTTTGCTTTGTGTATTTGTATTGTATGTGGCATTGGTGGAGTTTTTGTTATGTGGCTTGGTAGTGGTCCTATATAGGTATTATTTTATACATTTACAAATTTTGACAAGTTGTATCAATAATATATTGAATTATATTTAATTTGCAATATGTTATAATATGTAAATGGAAATAATAAGTGTAGTAGTAGGTTTGGTATCTACTGTTTTGGTTGTATTTAATCTAGTTATTTTATTTGCTCGTACAAAGACAAATGCAAATAGTGATGTAGAATATTCTCTAGAAAAGCTATTGCAAAAATTTGAACAGTTCAAGCAAAGTACAGATGAGAAGTTTCTAAATTTAGATAGAAAGCAATTTGATAGTTTTGCCACTATAAACAAGAGCATAAGTGACCAACTATCTATAAACAAGCAAGAATTTTCTAGTTGGCTATCTGAGTTTAAAAAAGAAATTCAAGAAATAAATCAACGAAATCAACTCACTATAGAAGCCAAGTTGGATAAATTGCAGGGAGATTCTGTACAAAATAATGAAAAAGTAAATAGTATATTAGAACAAAAAATTCAAAGCTTGCAAGAAAGCAATGAGAAAAAATTGGAATCAATCAATACTCAAACAAGTCAAGCACTTACAAGCTACAAAAAAGAGATAAACGATAGGTTAGATGCTTTTTCTATACATGTGTACACAAGGTTGGATAATAATTCTAATACAACCAATGACAACTTAGAAAAGTTTGGTAAGATGTTGGACGCAAGATTAATAGCTATGCAAAGAGGAAGTAGAGAAGATAGTGAGAAAGTAAATAGTATATTGGAACAAAAAATTCAAAGCTTGCAAGAAAGCAATGAGAAGAAGCTAGAACAAATGCAAGCAGTAGTAGATGAAAAGTTGCAAAAAACATTGGAGACTAGACTACAACAATCCTTTGAAACTGTAGGTAAACAACTAGAAAGTGTACATCAAGGTCTTGGTGAAGTCAAGACTCTTGCTGATGATACTAAGAGTCTCAAAAATGCATTGATAAATGTCAAAGATAGAGGGTCTTTTGGTGAATTGAGATTGGAGCAATTGCTATCTGATATATTGTCACCTAGCCAATATTTTACCGAAATTGAAATTGAAAATGGTAAGAGGGTAGAGTTTGCTATCAAAATGCCAAACAAAACAGGAGATGATTATGTTCTGTTGCCTATAGATTCTAAGTTTCCGCAAGAAGATTACAACAGGCTTATTGATGCTCAAGACAATCAGTCAGCAGATGTAGCACGCAAAGCATTGTACTCTACAGTTAGGAGTTTCGCAAAAGATATCAATACAAAATATATTGTACCACCTAAGACAACAGATTTTGCATTTTTGTATTTGCCTACCGAAGGGTTGTTTGCAGAGATTCATCGTGATTATTCATTAGTTAATGAGTTGAGAGAAAAATACAGTGTACAACTAGCATCACCATCTACTATGTCTGTATTGCTCAACACTATTCTTCACGGATTCAAAACTATGGCTATAGAGCAAAAGTCTGTAGAAATAGGCAAAACACTTAGTGCTGTAAAGACAGAGTTTGGAAAATTTGCTGGCGTACTAGACAAAGCTCATAGACAAATTGAAACCGCAGGCAATACACTAAAAGAGCTTACCATAACTCGCACTAATGCAATTAATAAAAAACTCAAGTCTGTAGCCACATTGGATGATTTTTCTGCCAATGCATTGCTGAATACAAGTGAGAATGCTGAATATATAGAAGAAGATAGTGTAGTTTGATGTATTGTTTAAAGTTGATATTCTTAAAATGATAGTAAAAATAAAATAATTTAACTAATTTATTGATATTTTCAACACAAAATTAAATATAAAAGTAGCCTATTGTAAATATACAATAGGCTACTTTGGGTTTAAAATCTAAGCTAAATAAAATTAATTATTGTATTTTAATATTTTAGTCTACAATAGCTCTATAGTTGTAAAGTAATCGTACCAATTGGTAGACATCTACCCATATTTCTTTTGGTCCTTTTTCTTGACTTGGGTCAAATATTATTTGTAGTCCCAAATGTAGATGTGGTTTTGCATTTTTTATTGTAGAGCCTTCCTTTCCATAGCCTGTATTGCCCAAAAAACCTATTAGCTGTCCTGCTGTGACTGTGTCACCTTTTTTAAGTTCTTTTGGATATGGATTTTTGTTGCGTAAGTGTGCGTAATAATAGTATCTTTTAGTGTCATGACTTCTTATTCCTATACGCCATCCACCAAACCTATTCCAACCAAGTTCTTGAATAGTCCCCCCTTCTATTGCCATTATTGGTGTACCTATATTTCCAAATAGATCATTGCCTAAATGTAGTCTCTTATATCCAAAGATTCTAGAGTTGCCAAAGTCATCAAAATTGTTGTACCAATATCCTTTGGTTATTGGGTGATAACCTATTATTCCAAAATGCTTTAATCCTGTATCATCATCATTTATATACCCTACAATACCACCCAAAACAGCTTTGTTGCTCTCTACAAAATATTTAAAGTTTTTATTGTCTTTATAATTTTCTATAGGATTTATCCCCTTTTCTAGTTTTGTTTTTAAAGTTTTTAAGACTTTATTGTCACTAAATCTTTCAAATTTATTTCCATTTTGTATAGATAAGTAGGATAATATGTCATAGAAGTCAGCTTTGGTATACTCTGGTTCGTTATCTAAATGATTGACCAAAGCTATAGTTTTGTGAATAGTCTCAGCACTAGCATTGAAGTCTATCCATTTGATAAAGTCATTTTTGGGTTCTGTGCTAGCAAATTTTATATACTGTTTTGTAGGATAAATTGCAATTAAGCAACTAAGTACAATCAAAGCACAACAAGCAAGTCTAAAGTATACACGGTTTTTCATTTATATATTATTTGTTAGTTAGTTTGTTTAAATTCATAAAGTTTATGTTGGTTGATATATCTATATACATGTTTCTCAAAAGTATATTGCTAATAAGCAAACATTATTCATTGTTTTAAAAATAATTATTATATATTACAATTTATAATCAAATATACTTTATTTTTGACTTGCAACTTTATCATTATTTTTGTTGTTACAGTAGTTATAATGCCTAGTAAAACTTACCCATCATCACATTTCTTCATCAAAAAAGAGTACAAAAGTAGTTGACAAAACTATCTGCAGATAGTAAACTATCTGCGAAAAACATCTTAGAAATAAATACAAAAGCTCGTAGTAAGGGGGGGATGAGTGAAATATTGAAGAGATGAGTAAAGGCAAAGCCAAGGGTACATATATAAGTGAAGACAATAGAATAAACAAGAAATA
>WRGC01000024.1 GCA_009787385.1 Bacillota bacterium | reverse complement strand
TTATATCCAATCTCTCTTACTCTCCAATCTACATATATTTTTTTATCTAGAATATTTCTATATGTATACCAAGGAGCAAGGAGCAAGGAGCAAGGAGCAAGCAATATCCTTTAAAACCATCCTTATTTATACTCTCATTATATCATATACTTATACATGTGTCAACTGTGTTTTTTATATATTTCAAATTTGTAATAATTGTAAAATCAATACAAAAACAGTGACAAAGAAATGTCACTGTTTTTGTGATATATATTTATATATTTTTACCAAACTTTTACACTGCCATCATCAGTAGGCGATATTTCCAACTCTTGTACCTTGATTATTCTAGCTCTACAACGACGATATAGTCCCCTTACATAAATAGCTTCAAATATATTTGTAATGTACTTGGTTAGAACTCTTCTAAATATTCTTATCAACTTCATCTTTATGCGTTTTGTATCATCTAGCCATGCATTGGCACAACGATGTATACAAATAGATTTGTTGCTATGTCTAGTCTTGCGTGTAAGCCAATGCATACTATAAAAATATTCTTGACTGTATACCGCTATACCACCATCCAAAACTCTAGTTTTTCCATCAGGTTTTAATCCATAAAAATATTGCAATACCGCAGAATAAGTATGGACGCACATCAAATTGGTATGCTTGTCTACCGTAGCATCAATATTATATACTGCCAAAACATGCTTTAACAACGAATGATTGGCTTGACTACCTATTATAGCATTGTTGCACCACAATTTGGATTCATAACCAATAAAAAAACTATATTCTAACAAATCATCAAATGGCTTTATCAATTCTACATCGGTATCTAGATATATTCCACCATGCTTTAACAAAATTTCAACTCTCATTATATCTGCTGCCAAAGCCCAATTTTGTGCTCTTACAGCATTCTTGATTAGTTGATTTTGGGTCATATCATAGTTGTGTTCGTTCCATGCTATTATCTCATAGTCAGGACAAACCTTAGACCATGTAGACATACAGTCTTTGATTGACTGTGACATTTCACCGCCACCCAACCATATATAGTGTATTTTTTTTGGTATTGCCATAATTTTTTGTTTTTTGTTTTTAAAATTTTAAAAAGTAATTGAGAATGTTGTTTGATAAAACAACTTATATTTGCATTGTAAATTAAATGATAGTATACAACGAGCAATTAACAATAAAACATAAACTTTCAACAAACCCAGCGTTATTCTTTTTTGACACCAAAAAAGAACCTAAAAGCTCTTTGGGAGTTGTTAATTTCCGTCCACGAACTCTTTAATGTTAACTTTATTCTAGGTGCTTCTTGCTTTGCATTTTAATGTACTATAGTACACTTACAATCAAATACTATCAGTACTCAATTTATTTTTCACTTGATTGGTCTTGTATATAAAATTCAATCTTTTTATACATAGTCTATAGTACTTACCAACTACTATACTCTCTATAAAATTAAAAAATTTGCGTCCAATAACTTTTGTTATTAACCCCAAAAAATTCATAGATGCCACTTGTTTTTCTGTGAGCCAACTGCCATTGTACCAATGTATACATACTGTATTGTCAGAACTCTTTAGCTTTTTAGACAACCATTGATATGGATAAAAATAGTCAAAACTAAACACAGCATACTTGTCATCTATTATAGTAGTCTTGCCATTGTTTTTAACATCTAAATATTTTTTGAATACAGTACTAAATGCAAATATACTAATGACATTACTATATTTGGACACATTTATATCCTGCATATAAATGGACATCACCAAATTTAATATAATACTATTAGGTTCGCTTCCTATTATTGCATTGCTACACCAAGACTTGTGTTCGTATCCTACAAAAAACTCCAAGTACAACAAGTGATCAAAAGACTTTACTAATTCTACATCAGTATCCAAATATATTCCACCATACCTATGTAAAACATCTACCCTAATATAATCAGCCGCCAAAGCCCAATTTTTTGCACTAATTGCGTTGACAACCAATGGATTGATATTGACATCATAATTACTCTCGTCCCACCTAATTATCTCATAATCAGGACAAATTTCACTCCAAGTTGCAATACATCTTTTGTGCAAGTCACTAAGTTCTCCACCACCTAGCCATACATAGTGTATTTTTTTTGGTATTGCCATAACAAATCTCCACAATAAATACTTATTAATTTCTACAACAATTTATATGAAATACTAACCAATTTTAGTATTTCATTTTATAATTTAGAGGACAACTACAAACCATTATATCCCTTTTATATCATCTATAGAGTACTCTACTATCTCTACACCATCATCATTAATGTGCTTCACTTTTGCTGTTTCTTTGAGATAATTTATACTAGACACCTGTCCTACTTTACCTTCTTTGTTGCAACAGCCGCCACCTATCTTTGGACATTTACGATTTATATTTGCATATTGCTCATTTTCAAAAGCCATACAACACTTTATGTTGCCACATGGTCCAGTAGTAGAACTTGGATTGAGAGAAATATTTTGGTTCTTTACCATCTTGATTGATGCTTGTCTTTGAATTCCAATACTACAACAACAATTTCTTCCACACGGACCTATCAACGCTAATTTTTGCACATCTTTTGTATCTGCTACTTGTCTCAAATCTATATATACCTTAAATACTTTAGCCAATTCTCTAGCTAATTCTCTAAAATCTACTCGTTGTTTGGCTTTAAAATAAAATGTCAATCTTGCCTTATCCAAACTATATTCTGCATCTACTACATTGATGTCCAACTTTAGTTGTTCTGCCAATTTCGTACAAGTAGAAATACTACCATTTATCTTTTCAAGATTATCGTTGTATGTTTCTACATCTACATTCGTGGCAATTCTCACAATTTGCGACAATTCTTCTGTAGAATTGACAACATGTTCTTTAGGCAAAAGATTGATGACAGAACCCAAATACTTTCCTTTAGAAGATTGTACAACAACTTGTTGTTGCAATTCAATCTTCAAATCTACCACAGAACAAACCATTGCCTGTTCTTGGACACCTACTTTGACCGTAGCCATCTCATATTGAGATTTATCTTGTTGCATACTATCACCAAATTGTGTACATTTATTTTGCATATTACATATATTTTTGCAAACAACCTTTGTAAAACTTTAATAAAAATATCTATTCAATCTACAACACTGCACGATTGTTGTACTTGTTTTCTAATAAAATAAACAATAAATTGTCCACAATACTATTAGTATTTCCAAATGTCTTTATGCGTTTTAATATATTGTTGAGTTGTTTTAATATATTAATTAAAGCATGTGAAGTATATAATTTGGATATATCTAAAATATCTTTTAAAAAAGCTTTAGAAAAAACCAAATCTTGTAGACTATTTTTGAATACCAATACATCTCTCAATATCAAAATTATAAAATCCACTATATCAATTAGATGCTCTTTATGAGATATTAAGGTTGATGATACACTTAGCAAATCTGCACTAGACTTTAGATTGAGTAAAACACTAATTGCAATATCAAAGTTAGACTTGTACTGTGGATTATTCAAAAAATTCTCAACTCTAGTTATTTGTCCGCCGCTCAATGACAAAGCCAAATCTAGATTGTCATCATCAGGATAATATGCTAGCATACTTTGTTTGAGTGCATTCAACTCAAATGGAAGAACATGATACACTCTACAACGAGACATTATAGTAGGTAATATAGAGACCACAGTAGATGCACCCAACACAAATATTACATTTCTTGGAGGTTCTTCCAAGCTCTTTAGTAGCTTATTTTGAGCTTGCTCATTAGCTGTATCAAAGTTGCTTATCAAATACAACTTATATTCACCAAATGGACTTATCAATATACTGTCCAATATTGTTTGTATATCTGCTACTACAAGTTTTGGTTTGTTGAGTTGTATCACATCTGGATGTTTGTCATCCAATACAAGCTTGCAATTTTTGCACTTTAGACATGGGGTGCTATTCAAACCAACTTTATTAATGTTGTCCAACGCATCTGCGTTCTCTATACACAAAACTTTGGCAACATATGATTTCATCAAACCTTCAACAGCCAAACTATCTTCGCCAACCAACAATAAAGCATGAGAATTTCCAATATTTGACAATAATTTGTTATCACATAATAAGTTATGGCATTTCATAATGCTTTCCTATGTGGTACAATATTACTTTTCTAAGTATATCCAATATATTCTCACACACTGTTGTTTTGCTTCTAGTACCATCTACCTTGTGTATTCTGTCGTATTTATTACAAAGCTCTACAAAACCTTTATATACTCTCTCAAAAAAAAGACTACCCATAGATTCCATTTTATCCAACTGTTGATTGCCTCGTCTATGAGATACAGAATCTTTATCCACATCTAAAAAGATTGTACAATCCACCTCTAGTCCTTGCAAAGCTTGAGCATTGAGTATATCTATAAAATTTATATCTATTCCCCTACCATATCCTTGATATGCAACACTACTATCAATAAACCTATCACATAATACAATAGTACCTTTATCTATTGCTGGTTTGATAACTTCGTTGCAATGTTGTGTCCTATCTGCCATATACAACAACAACTCAGCTATTGGTGACAAATTAGCTTCAACTTTCTTAGACAAAATGATATTGCGAATATTGGGATCATATGGTTGATGAGTAATCAAATTAGGTATACCATTAGAAGTCAAACAATCAGAAATCAACTTAATTTGGGTAGTCTTCCCCGCAAAGTCTACACCCTCAAAAGTTATTAACTTTCCCTTAAGTTGCGGGCTATACTTGTTGAATGTGTGTGTAGTATGTGTGAACAAGGTATCCCTCTCAAATGTTTTGTAGTGACTACTCATAATAGCTTTTTATTGTATATTTATTAATGTTTAGTTGAAATGGGTTTCATTGTTGGAAATAGCAATACATCTCTAATAGATGGACTATCTGTAAACAACATTACTATTCTATCTATACCCAATCCAAGTCCACCTGTAGGTGGCATACCCAATTCTAAAGCACTCAAAAAATCTTGATCAAATGGTTGAGCTTCGCTATCACCATTGTCACGCAAGCGTTGTTGCTCTACAAATCTCTCAGCTTGGTCAATAGGGTCATTTAACTCTGTATATGCATTGCCAAATTCACGCCCTGCAATAAACAACTCAAATCTCTCCACAAGTCTTTCATCAAAACTCTTTTTCTTTGCCAATGGACTAACTTCTATAGGATAGTCAGTAATAAATGTAGGTTGAATAAGATTAGGTTCTGCAAAATGCTCAAATGCAGCATACAAAATATTGCCCCAACTACTATTTTCTGGCAAAGTTAATCCCAAATTGTACATCAACTGTACAAGAGTCTCTGTATCATCTGTTGCCCCAAAGTCTACACCCGCATACTTTTTTACGGCTGCAATCATATCCATTCTAGCAAATGGAGTCTTTATATTGATTTGTTGTTCTTGATATGTGATAACACTGCTAGACTTGGTCTCCTTACGGATAGCTCCAAATATCTTTTCGGTAAGTGTCATCATGTCATTCAAATCTTCGTATGCACTATAACACTCCATCATACTAAACTCAGGATTGTGCTTAGTACTCATTCCCTCATTGCGAAAAACTCTACCAAGTTCATAAACTTTTTCAAATCCACCAACTATCAATCTTTTGAGATGCAACTCCAAAGCTATACGCATGTACATGTCAATATCTAATGTATTATGATGTGTGACAAAAGGTCTAGCACTTGCTCCACCTGCTATAGTGTTGAGTATAGGAGTCTCAACTTCTAGATAACCTTTTTTATCTAGACAACTTCTTATTGCCCTAACTATCTTAGCTCTAATAACAAATACATTTTTGACTCCTTGATTGACAATCAAGTCTACATGCCTTTGACGATATCTTAGATCATTGTCTTGCAATCCATGCCATTTTTCTGGCAAGGGCAACAATGACTTGGATAACAAAGTATACTCAGATATATCTATAGATATTTCACCCATTTTGGTCATAAACACATTGCCTACAACACCAATAATATCACCAATATCTAATTTTTTGTACTCTTCGTATATATCTTCACCAATATTATCTTGTTTAAAATACAACTGTATCTGCCCTTCGGAATCTTGTATGTGGCTAAAAGAAGCCTTACCCATTATTCTTTTGGACATAATACGCCCAGCTATCCTGACAACTTTGTTGTTAAAGAATTCAAATTTTTTTTTGATTTCTTGGCTATTTGTGTTGCGTTGATACCTAGTTTGAATAAATGGATCATCACCTTTTTCTACAAGTTGACTAAGTTTATCTCTTCTTACTTGTAGCAACTCACTCAAATTCTGTTCAATATCTTGAGTGTTTTGAATGTCTTCCAAATTATTATCTTGTGTATTTTCTTGATTATTCATAATTTAAATCTTTTGATTATATCAAAAATCACTATTTTGTAATGATTTTGATAACATACTATATTTGACCCAATCTAACAATTAAATAATGTCTTGTACAAAATATACCATTCGCAATTTAAGACAAACTTGTTTTAAAATATTTTTCACTACTATTATACTTTCAAAAAAGGTTATCCCAATTTGACAATAACAAATTCTGACTTAATCCCACCTATACTTGTCGTATCAACAATAACTGTATCCTTGACTTTTTTGCCCATTAGCTGTCTTCCTATTGGACTTTCATTGCTCAATTTGTGTTCCATTGGATCAGACTCATGACTACCTACAATCATATATGTGTCTTTTTCATCAGTAGACTTGTCCAAAAGGGTCACTTGACTACCCAATACAACTACATCAGACTTTACATTTTCTTCTATAATCTCATAGTTGGCAAGCTTTGCCTCAATATCTATTATTTCGGCTTCCATTTTGGCTTGCTCTTCTTTTGCTATATCATATTCGGCATTTTCTGACAAGTCACCATACTCTCTAGCTTGTCGTATCTTGTCTGCCATGTCAGCACGCCCCTCTACCTTAAGTAGCTTCAAGCGTGCTTCCAACTCATTCTTGGCTTCTAATGTAAGATAAACTTTGTTCATGTATTCTCCCGAATATTGTTGTAACAACATCAATCTATTGACTTAATTACACAGTTGCACCATTGCAATAATATAATTTTTATTGTAACAAATTTTTTAAATATTGTCAAGGTTTTTGAGAATAAACCAAAAACCACCCACTAATCATGGGCGGTTTTTGACAAAAACAACTAAATTTTAACTTCAATTACTTTTTTATACCATACTTATCAAATGCTTTTACTATTCTTTATCATTCAACAATTGTACCAATTCATCTCTCAATCTATCTAGCTTGCTATCTAGCTCACTGTCATTGGCAAAAAGTTGTTGATTATTTTCACTTATTGTGCGTTTAACATCTGATATTTCTTGCAATATTTCGTCTATAGAACGATTTTGGTCTACTGTTTTTATTTCTTGAATTTGTTCACTCAATCTTGTGATTTCATCAAACAAAATTTGATTATAATTTTCAAACTCATCTACACCATTATCGCCTACATTTGCCATACTGACATTAAAGATATCTCTCTTGATAGCTTGCAATTCTTTAACAATATTTTGATTGTCATCTTGAATTTGACTATTGTCTATAGCATTGTCAGCAAGCTTAGAAAGTTGAGTCTTAATAGCATCAAACTCATTGCGAACTTGCATAATCTCATTGAGTGCACTATAATCAGGTTCTTCTTTAATTTTCTTAACTTCACGCAACTCTTTTTGCAACAATTCAAATTGTTCTGCAAAGTCATTGACAAACTCATTGTTGGCAACAATCTTGTTTGTAATATCTTTAAGTTGATTGAGTTGTTTTTTGATATCAGCAAGACCTTGTGCATTTTGATCAGCTGTATTGGTATTTAGTCTTTGTACTAGTTCTTGTATATCTACTTTTAATTCTTCAATTGCTTGACTGTCAGTACTATTTTGAGATAATTGTCCAACTTCTTGCTTTATAGCAGACAATATATCATTGAGTGCTTGGGTATCTAGAGTAGCAGTAGGTACGCTCATGTCTTTGATTGTAGACTTGAGGGATACTAGTTCTTCTAACAACAACCCATCTATAGCATCTTCAGTCTCGTTGTTGCTAGCAAGTACTTGATTAAAGTCTTGACGCAATGTGCTCAACTCTTGTCTTACTCCATCTACCACTGTATTGACCAAATTAGAATTGTCTGCACTTCCCACATTATTGCCAATATTTTTAATACTCTCCAAAATAGTAGATTGTTTTTGTTCTAGTTTCTCATTAGAAATATCAAATTGCGTACGCAATTCTATAATTTCATTTTGAAGCATTATCACATCTAATGCACTAGAAATACCACCATCTGAGTTGATTTGAGCAAGTTCACGATTGATTGATGCTAGATTGTCTTTTATAGATAGAAATTGATGATTTTTATTGTCATCTTCTCCCATATCAAACTTTAGACTATTTTCATAATCTTTTGTTCCATTGACATAAAGATTGAGTTGATTATGCAACCTTTCTATAGCATCTAGTATATGATTGTTGTGTGATTGTTCCAACAATAGATGATTGTTTTTTAAAGCTACTATTTCTTGTTGTATTGACAACAACAAAGAATTGTCTTTGATATCTTCAACTGTAGCCAATTGTGATGCTAGACTGTCTAGTGCTGACATAATTCCAACATGACTTTGTTGCAACATGTGATGATTGGTCTCATTTTGCTTTGACAAATTGTTGAAATTGCCTTGAATAGTGTTGGTAATAGAGTTTTGAAGCGACAACAAGTCTGTCATATTGTGACTATTTGCTTCTTGTTCTTTTTGCAATAATTGCTTAAGAGAATCAAACTCTTGCTTGATGTTGCCACCATATACACTAGAGTTAATATTTGTATCCAAAGCTACTTGTTCTACCAAAGATTGTAATGACGACAACTCTTGACTAATAGTAACCGCACTTTGTTTGGCTTGTTCGCCCGACTGTTGTATATTCTCTTGTATTGATTCAAGTTTTTGACTAATATCACTTGAATTGGCATTGTCTATAGTCGTTTCGTACTTTGCAAATACCTCTGTCAAATCTGACACTACTGTAGTATTGAGATCAGTCAACTGTTGATCAAACATATCTATGCTAGCATCCAATTGCTCACTAATAAGTTCGTACTGTCCAGTAACAACTTGACTGATGTCCAAACTAGATTTTTCAATAGCTTCTTTCAAACTAGCTATCTCATTGAGTACACCAACACTAGAAGAATTGGCATGTTGTTCTATAGCATTGCGTAATGAAGTCAACTCACCAACAAGCAACCCATCACCCAATCTATCATTGTCATTAATGTCAGCTATAGTACTAACTTGGTTGTTCAAAGCTCTAACATCATATTTCAAACTATTGAGTTCACTCAATATGCGTTCAGACTCTAGATTGTTGACACTATGTAATGTCACTTCACTAGTACTGTCACTTGTCTTTAAGTTTTCCTTAATATCTTGAACTTGTTGAGAAAGCTCTTCTACTTTATTCAACAATTGCTCTATACTTGATTTGAGTACAATATCCCCAAATTCACCTTCGCTACCTGCCAACATCGCCTCACTTATATCACTTCTCAAACCTTCCAATTCTTGTGCTATATCTGCCTGATCAACCAATCGTGCTGACTTGATTTCTTGTACC
This sequence comes from Bacillota bacterium, assembly GCA_009787385.1. Taxonomy (GTDB): domain Bacteria; phylum Bacillota; class Clostridia; order Christensenellales; family Pumilibacteraceae; genus WRGC01. The sequence goes on along the minus strand of WRGC01000024.1, from coordinate 16,665 downwards.
AACTCGCTAAGTTGCTCTGTGATATCTACATTTTCATTTGCTCCATTGTCACCCGAATTAGATTCTATTTGTTGACGAATATACTGCACATCGCTTTGCAAAACATTGCTAAAAGACAATAGTTGATTGGATACATTAGATAATTCATTATCCATTCTAGTAGACAATCTACCCAATTCTGTTACCAACATATCACTGCTAAGGTAGTCACCATAGTCAGGTTTCAAGCTTTCGGTATTTCCACCAATTATCAACTCAAGTTGTCGTCTAATACTTGCAATATCTTTAGACAATAACTCAATATCTTGTTTGAACTCAGCTGCAGAAGAATTGCCTTGATTTGCACTCAATACTTGAGGTATTTTTGCTAAATCGGCTATAGCTTGACGCACTACAGTCAACTCTTGCCCTAGTTGCGTCAAATATTGCTTGTCATCTTGATTCAAACTTACAGTACTACTACTAGAAGCTTGTCCAATTGTAGACAACTCTTGCAATCTTTCTCTCATAAAAGATACATCGCCCATCAACTTAGCGTAGTTGTTGCCTGCTATTTCTTGCTTTTGTAGCAATTGAGATACTCTATCTTCTACAACTTTAAAGTCCACTAACTGCTCATGTATCTTACCAACAGTGTGAGTAATATTGTCTATAGCTTGTATATTTTCTAATTTTGCTCTCTCTTGAGATTGTGCTTCTTCCAATTCAGCCTTAACTTTAGCTTTCAATTCTTCATCAACTGGCGAACTATCCAATCTCTTGTTGATATCATCTAATTGCTTAACAAGATTGTCCAAAAATTGAGCACTTTCTTGTTTAGCTTGTGCCTTTTCCAACTCTTCTTGTGCTTCAAGTTTGGCTTTTTCTAGCTCTGCCCTAACTTCAGCCTTTATAACTTCTGTGTCTATTTGTGGGGTAATTGCGGGTTGCTCGGGGACTTTGACAGTCAGTACTGGATTGTTTATATTGTTGCGTTTTGCCTTTTTGGCTAGTGATTGAATATATCCTAAAGGCAATTGTACACTGTCATTGTCTATATTTTGCGAGACTACGCCCTCAAGATTTGTAGAAAAATTATAAACTTCTCCACCGTCAAGATAGTCATTACTATCCTCTTGAGGGCTTAATTCGTTTTTTGGTAACGCCTCAACTTTTTCAGAAAGATGGCGTAGCTCTTGCAAAATTGTATTGTTAAATTGTGCCTGATATGACCTTATATCTTTTGTATTATTTCTGTTTTGTATATCACCAAAACCCTTGTTGACTTTTTCAAACTCACTACTCAAATATCTCTCTTGCTCTTGCTTATCACTCATTCTATTGATTTGAGCAGTAAGCCTTGCAATTTCATCTTTCAAATCATTGCTACTATTGGCAACGCTAGCTGGCAAAACAGCTGTTGGCACATAGCCATGCTCATGATGTTGTACCTTAGGAGCAATTGTTGCACCATAACTATTAGCAATTGCTGCATTTTGCAATGCCAAAATTTGAGCATTGAGGCGAGCTATTTCTGCCCCATACATACTGTTGCCGTTATCCCCTCTAAGATTGTCCAACTGTCCACTCAATTTATCTATTTCTTTCTTGAATGAGTTGTCCATATTCAACTTATTGTTGAGGTCTAGACCATTACCCAATCTCATCATCTCTGTGTCAGCTTTTGTCCTTTCAAGCTCAGCAGAAAGCTTGATTTTCTCCAATTCGGCATTCGCCTTGATTTTCTCTAGCTCGGCAGCACTACGAATTTTTTCTAGCTCAAAAGTTGACTTCATCTTTTCTAGTTCAGTATTGCCATTAAGTTTTGCCATCTCAGACAACATTTCTCTACGATTTTCGTTGGCTCTTTGATCAGCAGTGCGTTCCTTACTAAAGTCATCCTTAAGTTTTGCAATTTCTGCTTGCAAGCGTTGCTCATGCTTTTCTGCACCAATATCTTCTCTAATCTTGTTGAGTTGCTCTCTTAGTTGATACAACTCTCCCTTTAGAGCATTGTCAACCGGCGGCTCATTTGGCACCATAGAATTGCCATACAACGAATAATGATTGTATGCACTAGGGCGTGCTGGTTGCACAACAGGTGGCCAAGAAATATGGTCAGGTGCAAAATGCACTTGATTGGGTTGATTAGCAACAGTATTATTGGATTTTATACTCTTTTTAAGTTCAGACAACTCGTCCAATACTCTATCCAACTGCCGTTGATAATAATAATCTCCCGCATAGTCATTGTCATAATCGTCATCATAACTTTCGTCATCATAACCATCATCATAGTCATCATATTCGGCATCATCATAGTAGTCATCATACCCAGGACTATCATACTGATTGTCCACAGTGTCTACCATGTCAGTACCTAAGATCTCTTGATCAGACCAATCTTGCGAACTTAACATGTTTGTTTCTCCATTTGTAGTTTTTGTAAAATAGGGTTAGTGTCTTAAATAAATTTCCAATTATCTATTATTGAATAATTCAAAAATATGATAACTTCAATTAGCTTTTTGTTGTTTACAATATAGTTCCAAACAAACTCTACAACCTTGAATGTAAGTACTTATTAGCACTACACTCAAGGATAGATTAGAGAGTACACTTCGATATAATTTTACTTTATATCTATATATTTGTCAATCTTATACAAAAATATTACTTTATTTATTTGGATAATTATTGTAATTAAAGAATATAAATATTTGAACTATATTTTGTTTATAAAATACAAACAAAATATTGTTGCAATTAAAACAAATTTTTAGCTCCATACAATGATGAAAAGCAATCAAAATTTGTAATTATTATCTAGGTGGTCTAGCTCTACCTGTTCTAGCGGCTGGTCTACCTGTAGGGCGTGCATTGCGAACACTAGGGCGTCTACGCATTGGTCTCATTGCTCTACTAGTTGGAGCAGGTCTACGCCTCAATGGCTGTCTTGGACGCCTCAATGGTGGTGGCAACAAATTGTCATTAGGTTGGGTAGCAACTGATGATGTCTCATCCAATTTGGTTCTAAGCATTGCTATCTCACCAGAATGCCTTGCGTCCATAGCAGTTCGTTGAATAAGATCCTGAAGCTCAACACTCGCCTTTTCATCTTCATCTAAGAATTGGCTCATAATATTGAGTCTATCTATCACACTAGTTACATCTGCTTCATTCTTAATATGTGCAATCCTTTCTCTCAAAGATGCAATTTCATGTTTTTTAGCATTTATTTTAGCTCTTATCCTAGCTCTCTTTTCGTCAGCTTCCTTGGCTGCAATTTTTGCCTTTTCTTCTTGCTCTTTAAGTTGATATGTTTGTTGAGCTAGTTTTTCTTGTGCTTCTTTGGCTATCAATTCGGCTCTATCTTGTGCTTCTTTGGCTTTTTTGTCTGCATTTTCTTGTGCTTCCCTTGCCAATCTATCCGCTTTTTCTTGTGCTTCTCTTGCCAATTTGTCTGCTTTTTCTTGCGCTTCCCTTGCCAATGCTTCTGCCTTCTCTTGTGCCTCTTTAGCTTTTTGTTCTGATTGCTCCTTAGCTATTTTGGCTTCCAACAAAGCTTTTTCCTCTGCCGCTTTTGCCAACAACATTGCTTTTTCTTCTGCTTGTTTAGCCAACTGCATAGCTTTTTCTTCTGCTTCCTTGGCATGTTGATTAGCCTTTTCTTGCACTTCCTTGAGAGTTTGTTCTGCTCGTCGTTCGTTTTCTTGAATAGCTCTTTGAGTAGCCAATTCCAATTCTCTAAATGCCGACTCTGCCTTTTCTGCTCTAGAAGAAGCAGCCAATTCTGCATTACGCAAAGCCTTTTCGTACTCTTCTACTCGTTGCCCAATCTCCCTATCTCTCTCTTGTTTTAGCTCTTGAAGTTCTTTTTGAAGTTCTTTTTTGAGTTGATTAACTTCCAAATCAGCTTGAGCTTTGATAGTTTCTACCATAGCATTGGCATCTTTGGACTGTTTTACAGCATCATTTATAGCTTCTTCAGCAGCTTTGCGTGCTGCCAATATGGCTTCTTCTACCTTTTGAACAGTACTTGCTTCCGCCAATTGAGTTTGTTTTGCCAAAGCCTCCGCTCTTTCTGCCCTCTCTTGAGCTTGTCGCACTTCTTCTTGAGCTTTGGACTCTATAGCAGCATAATGAGATTCTAATTCGGTAACCTTTTTACTACTTTCAATTTCTTGTCTTACACGCAAGATTTCTTGTTCCATAGCTTGACGAACTTTTTCTGCTTCTTCCTTAGCATCTTGAGCTTGCTTGATAGCTTGAGCGGCAGCATCCTTGGCCATGCGTCTAATATCACTTGCTACAGTGTATACATGATCACGAACTCCAGACTCAGGACGAAGAAGCTTTAAGCTACTTTCGTCTACTATATAAGATGCTCGTCTCATCTCTTCCTCCAGTTCCTGTTTTTCTTGTTCTAGCAGTTGCAGTATCTCTGATTCTTCATCTGCAATTTGTGCTGTTTGTATCAACTCTTGATCTTCTTGTTGTTGTTGTTGTAGATTCTTATAATGTTCTACATTTTGCTGCTCCTGCAACATTTGTTGTCGCAAGTATTCTACTTGTTTAGCAACGGCTGCAACTTGCAACTGTTTTTCTTCTTCTACCTTTCTCAACTCTTCCTTTTGCCTCTCTTCTATCTTTCTCATCTCCTCTCTTTGTCGCTCTTCTAACAACTCAAGCTTTAATCTATCTACTTCTTTATTTGCTTCTTCTATTTGCTTTTGTCTCTCATTTTCAATTCTATCTCTCTCTTCCTTAAATTGTCGCTTTGTCTCTTCTATTTGTTCTTTGATAAGTCTTTCATTTTCTATAGCTTTCTTTTCTTCTTCAATTGCTCTCCTTTGAGCTTCCAGAGCTTGCTTTTCGGCATTGAGAGATTGCTTTTCAAAATCTATAGCTTGTTGTTGCATATTATTAGGCTTTTCAATTTGTTGACTTTCACGAATTTTCTCCTCCATCATCAACTTTTGTTGTGCCTGTTCCAATTCTATCTTTTGACGCAACCCTTTTATTTTTTCCAACTCTTCATCCAATTGCTTTTGGCGTGCATCATCTAACTTCTTTTGTTCTTCTTCTAATACTCTCAAGCGTTCTTGTTCTTCTCGCCTTTTCTCTTCTTCTTGAAACTTAGCTTCTAATTTAGCCAAAATTTGAGCTTCCATCTCTGCAGGATCAATCTGAGATTTTTGGTTGGGTAAAAATTTTGGTTGTTGCTCAAAAGGAACATTGCCTCCATTGTCAAAAGGCTTTACACTAAACTGTGCGACTTGTTTTGCTCTTGCTAAATCTGACTTAGCAAATTCCAAATCTTGTGCCGCCGCATTGATTTCGGCATCCATTTGATTGTAACTATATTGCATATTAGTATCATTATCAAAGTCACTCTTAGAATGTATAGGTCCACTATAGTGTACTTCACCATTATCTATTGGTGCTTGATTATAAATCACATTATTGTTGTCTATAGGCATCTCTACAAATGTAGATTGCAAACTATCTTGTGCAAATGATGGTTGATTAAATGATGGTTGTTGGGGTTGAAACTGAATATCCGGCTCTAACGATGGCTGTACTTGTTCGGTAGGCTCTGGCAATGGTTGTTGAACATCTTCAACAATAGGTGGTTCTTGCTTTTGAGATATAGCTTCATCTAGCATTTGATTGACCAAATCCAAAGAATCACTTTGATCACCCAACATTTTCGTCGGATCTGATTTCAATAATGACATATCCAAATCCAAGTCATTTTGACCATGCATAGCTTGTTCTACAATATTGTTAAATTGCATGTTAGAATCTGCTATACTTTGAGGATTGTTTATATCTTCATCTTCTAAATTGCCACCTTTGAAATTGCCAACAATTTCTTCTGCCAATCTCTTGGCTTCTAATGACCTCTGCTTGACAGCTTCTACCAACTCATTTGCCTTGCGTCGCTCTTCGTAAGCTACACGCATAAGCTCCTCAGCTTGTTTTTCTGCCAACTCTTTTGCAGCTATCATAGAATCTACCGATTGCAACCTAGCATAATCTGCATCAATTTGAGATTGAGCAATTTGAGATTCCATCTTTCTTCTAGCCTCTTCGGCTGATGCTTCTACTTGTCTCACTCTTTCGTCTGCCTCCAATTTTGCTAGCAATGCTTCTTCTTCAGCAGCTATTGCTGACAATTTTTCTCTAGAAGTTTGGCGTGTTCGCCTAATCAATTCCTCTACTTCCATGACGATAAAACGCCACTTCTCATCAGGTCGCATCACATCAAACAATTCTTTTTCATCAGCATGCATCTTTGATGTCAAGTGATGCTCTAGTCTTGTTTTAGCTTCTTTATCACCCTTTTGTGCCTTGATGACATCTTGTTGCAACGCCATCTGTAGTCGTGTTTCTAAGCTTGCTTCTTCTCCTAAGCGCTCTCTCTCACCAATAAGTTCTGCTTGTCTCTTTTCAAACTCTTCCTTGATACGGCGTCTTTCTTTTTCCTTTTCTTTTTCCAAAGATTCGTACTCTTTACGCATCTTTGAAATTACACCACTACCTGATATAACTGCATATTTGGCTTCGCTATCAATATTGCGTTGTTTGGCTATGAGAGTATCATACTCTCTCCTTGCCCTATCTACTTCTTTAGCAGCTTCTATGATATCATTGTCCAACTTGGTTTTGGCAGCAATTCTATCCTTGATACCTTGAGCCTTTACTCTCTCCAAAGCTACTTTGGCTATTTGTACGGCATCTTCTGCTGCCAATCTATCTATAGTAAGCAAATTGGCTTGAGTACCTGTTGCCTTAGCTAATTTGTCTATGATTGACTTCAATCTATCACTTGCTGCTACTACCTCATTTTCGGCTTCACGCATTGCATTTGAAATATCAAATGCAGCATCGGTCAAATTGCGATGGTAATCTTGAGTAAAAGTATCATGCTTGTGTTGACTTCGTATCATCAAGTCTTGTGCTACTCGCTTAGACTCATTGATTTCGTCTATCATGGACTGTCTTGTGACATCTATAAGTACTTCATCTTCTTCTTTTACTACCTCATTGTACGAAAGCTTCAATTCTAATATCAAGTCGTCAGCATCTCTTTTTAACTTAGACAAACTAGCAGGTCTAACTGTACGATTTCGCAAATCTTCATTATTCTTTTTATCAAGCTCCATTATAGCTTGATTGTTGGACTGAATTCTTTGGGATACGCTTACAACTTCTTCCAAATCTACCGTAGACATGATTGCGTGTTGTAGCGTAATATTCTCTGTCTTTAATAATTCTTTTTCTTTATTGCGTTTTGCAAGTTTTTCTTCAAATACATCTTCTTCGGCTTGTAGTTGATTGACTTCTTGCATTATGCCACGCAATCTATTAACCTTTTCTTGTCTCTCTCTCTCTCTCTCAGGTGCTTCTAGCTCTTCACGCATATGAAGCATTTGCAAGTCTGCCTTTGCTTTTACCAACTCTTCTTCATTTTCTATCTTAGCTTGATACAAATTGCTTTGTGCCAATTTGAGTACAGCCAAATCTGCAGCTGCACCTGAATTGGGATCTGTAAGGTTGGAAATGTGTGAATACGCTTCACCTATTGCCACTTCTCTAGCTTCTATATCTGCTATTATCCTATCTTTTTCTTTCTTAGGAGCTTGATGCAACCAATCTTGTAAATCGGCAATCTCATCTTGCATCTCTACAATATCTTTTTCAGCTTGAGCAACAGAAGAATCATATTGTGCTTTAAGCAAATTATACTCTTCTCCCACTCTCACAAGTCTATCTTCTATAACTTCCCTCTCACCCTTTATCTCTTCAATTCTCATTTGTATCAAATCTGCAGGACTAAGAGTTTCTGCATCGCTTGCAATCTTTCTTTGTGATACAAATGGTGTATTTAAATCAAATCCTACCTTTTGTTGCATTGCCTTGTTGACTCTATTGTTGCCATACACTCTAGCTTCTCCACTACTAGGTGCTGAGGCATTGTGTATAGTAGTCATATCGGGCAACTGTTGTACATCTAATTGCAAAGGTTGATCAAATGATGGCAAATTTGCCACATCATATACTGCCGAACTAGCACTTGGTGGAACAGGATTTGAACTTTCAAATCTTGGTGGAGCAACAAAGTCTCCTTCATCTAATGCATTGAAATCAGCCGAGTACCCACCATCTCTAGATTTGCGTTTAGAAAAAAAGAATTTGTAAATAATGTAGGCAATCATCCAAATTATAAATATAACTACGATTGCCGACCCCATTACAACAAAGAACAATACCCAAGTTTCTTGTTGACCAATCCAATCCAATATTTGGTCTATGAAATTAGCACTAAAATTAACGGTCTGAATGTTGGCTACAGATGTTGCTTTGCCAACACCTACATGAGTGACAGGCAAACTAGACTGCATGACCAAAATAGATGCAAGCAAAATAGCACCCAATAGTCCAACGCATCCTAGCATAATTAATTTAAACTTTTGTGATTTCAACATATCTGCAAACCATTTTCCTAAATTTTTGGTTTTCAATTTGGTTTTAGACCAAACTATCTTTTATTAATACATAAATTTATAATTGCAACTAAATCAATCAAAACTAACCAAGAACCAATCAACACTAAAATACACCACTTAATCTATCTTAAAAGAATTTTGTTTCAAAACTTGTCTTTGCTTATTTTTGATTACTACATATCTCCAATATCTAAAACCGAATATCGCACCAATCACTCCAAACACAGCAATAAATGCTATACCAAAATAAGCAATTGGCATCAAGCCCTTTATACTAGCAAGTACTATAGGAGCTACATTGCCAACCAGAATATTGTTGTAAATTACGATATTCTCCCTATCTAAGTAGTAACTAGCACATATTGCTATCAATACAGATATAGACAAAATTACTAACAACATAGATAGGATATATAATTTTTTATTCTTTTTAAACATAATATTCATAAATATACGACATCAAATACTAACTTTCGGTATTGATTTTTTGAATAAATTACTTAAATATTCAACCAACTAGCAATAATATCAATAGCTACCTACAAAATAGTATCTTGCTTATATACATATTTTATTTATGTATAGTTTATATAACTTGAAAATTTTGGAATATCATACCAAAATTTAATAAAAAACTATACTACAATCAACTTATATTATAACATAATTTGCCACAACTGTAACGAAATTTTTACAGAAATTATTGTACCATTTTATTTGCACTGACATTACAATTTGTTTTTAATCTCAATATTTTTAAATATATTATTAATATAGTTACATCTTATATTGTTAAATAAAACAAATATACAACAAATAATTAACTACAAAAGAGTTATAGTGAATATTATACACCATTTATAAATATTTGTCAAACAAAATTAAACTTTAATTTACATATTGTTTACAAAAATGACATTTATTTTACTATTAATGTTTAAATATATGGTTATTAATACAAAATTCATATATTAATAATTAATTAAATTGATTTAAAAACAAAAATAATTATAAATTTTGATATATGTATTTTGCTACAATAATGATTTCTAACAAAACATTAGTCAAAATATAACAATATATGCTATAATAAACACATGTCCAAAGTTATAGCTTTTTCCAATCAAAAGGGAGGCGTTGGCAAGACTACAACTTGCATCAACCTTTCAGCAACCTTAGCCGCATTAGGCAAAAAAGTTTTGCTTGTAGATATTGATCCTCAAGGGAATGCTAGCAGTGGATTAGGCATACAAAAATCCAATCAATATGGCACTATATATGATTTGCTTATAGGAGATTGTATTGCCAAAGATGCAATCAAAACAACTAGCATAAGCGGACTACACACAATACCAAGCACTATAGACTTAGCGGGTGCAGAAATTGAACTGTACAACAAAGCAAAAAGGCGGGATAAAGTACTCAAAAACGCACTCTCACCTATTGTACAGGACTATGAATACATTATGATAGACTGCCCACCATCTTTGGGATTGCTAACTATCAATGCACTTACAGTCGCCAATAGCGTACTAGTCCCATTACAAGGTGAATTTTATGCACTAGAGGGCATAACTCAACTTATGAACACTATCAATCTTGTAAAACAACATTACAATCCCAATTTAGAAATAGAAGGTATCGTGCTAACTATGTATGACCCCCGCTCTTTACTAGCACAAAGCGTACTAGCAGATCTTACCAACTATTTTAAAAAACTAGTATACGAAACAAAAATTCCACGCAATATTAGACTATCCGAAGCTCCAAGTTATGGACTACCGATTTTGCAGTTTGACCCTCGTAGCACAGGAAATATGGCGTATCTAGCATTGGCCAAAGAATTTTTGATACGCAACAACGAAAAATACAAAGACATCGGCAACTTGTCAGCATGGAAAATGAAGTAATAATGTTATATCTATGTAAAGCATCACAATCACATCAACAACACAGGTCTATCCCACTCTTAGTGTATACTAGTTTTAGTATATCCTACTCTTAGCAATACATAATAATTAAATGTGTAACTACACTAGAGTGCTTACAGGTTGTGTATAAATTTCATATTATATTTTGTTTGAGAGTGTAAAAATAGAGTATATTAAGATGGAAAGAAGTAATACTAAAATAAAATCAACTTTAAAGCGTTCGGGTGAATTCTCACCCACCAAAAAAATGTTTTTTTTTGGTTCTTTTTGGAATCAAAAAAGAACATAGTTGGTTTGATGAAAGTTTGTATATTAATGTTAATAATAGCTAATTGTACACTTTCATATTTTCTACAAACTGACAATATCTCAATAAACTTACATAATTTAATTGCTACTTACAATAACTTTGACATGTTCATAAGGATTGCTAGACATGTACTGCATATTTTGTTCAACTTGGTCAAACTTGATTTCTTTAGATACAAATTGTGCTACCAATATAGTCTTATTAGCCAATAGATTGATGGCTGGCATAAAATATTTCAATCCGTTGTTGATTCCGTACAACGAAAGTTGTTTTTCGGCTATAGCTTGAACGGCACTGCTATCATTATCTTTGTATATTTCTACATCAGCTACAACTACACAACCACCACTCATCAAAAATCTAGTACTATTAAACAAACTAAAGTTGCCACTACCTAACAAAACCAAATTTTCTGACAATCGCCCACCTGTGATAGCTTCTATCTTTTTGTATGGGTCTACACTTACATAATTAATAGTATAGTATATTCCCAACTTGTTTGCCATATCTAGATGGGACTGTCTTCCATCTACCAAGATTGGTATAGCTTGATAATAAATTGCAAGTTGTGCTAATATCAATCCAACTATACTTGCTCCCACTATTACAACATGATTACCTTTTTGTATATTAAGCTTAGACATGATTGCCAAAGCTCTAGCTGTATGCTCTACAAATACTGCTTGATTGTCTGACACATTCTCAGGCAACAAATACAAATTGCTAGCTTCTGTCACTACGAAGTCACGCAAGTATCCGTCTATATTTTTGCCAGCAACCTTAAGATCAAAACATAGTGCAAAATTGCCTTCTTTGCACTCTACACAATGATTGCATGGTATATATGGACTAATAAGTACACGATTTCCCCGTTCAACAGTATGCACATTGCTCCCTGCTTCTACTACCATACCTACACACTGACGACTAATAATGTATTGACTAGACTGCTTTTTGCTAAGTTGAGAAACATCTTCTCTAGACAACCCAGCCTTATTGACTTTGACTTTGACTTGAGCTTCCCCTACTTCGCTAGGCATTTCAACAAGCTCCAAATGTCCAATACTAGCTACCTTATAACCTTTCATATGTATATTATACCACAAATCTAGATAAAACTCAATCAAATAGTTGACAGTTTGGAGCTATTTTGATATAATGACTAAATTGCTACACTTTATACTCTAGTTATTATTAGATTAAAGTTGTATATATAATCCGTTTTTATTTTTGCACCCATGGTGAAATGGATATCACGAAGGTCTACGGAACCTTAGTTTGGGGTTCGAGTCCCTATGGGTGCACCATTTTGTATTATTTGCTACAATAAGTAAGTATATTATCAAAACATAACCAATGCTAAATAGAAAGCAAGGTTATGTTTTTTGTTTTACAAAATTCTTTTAATATGATATATTTTTGATAAGATATTTTAAATAGTATAAATTATTGTTTAAAATACCTTATATTATTTTATAACACAAAACAAATACTTGACATATCTTTAAGTATAATAGTTTATTGAACACTCTACCTTAAAAAAATTAAAATCCAAAATCACTTATATATGTTTGAATATTTTGAAAAAATAGATCCTATTGTAGTAACAATAATTGCTGGATTGTTTGTATGGATAATCACAGCAATAGGTGCTGCTTGTGTTTTTATCTTCAAAAATGTCAAATATAGCGTACTCAACACCATGATGGGCGTATCATCAGGGATTATGATAGCGGCATGTTTTTGGTCTTTGCTATCCCCTGCAATTGACCTATCCAATACTCTTGGGTATGTAGAATGGTTGTGGCCTGCTTTTGGGTTTTTGTTGGGTGGAATATTGATAATTTGTACAGATATAATTGTCAATAAGTGGGAAAAATTAAGTCACAGTCCACTACTCAACAACGACCAAAAAAAGCGAAGTTTTTTGATAGTATCATCAATAACATTACACAATATCCCTGAGGGGCTAGTAATAGGTGTTGCCGTCGGGACATGGGCTTTGGGTGTACACAACTACGGCATTGCAGAGGTTTTGTTGCTAGCTATAGGAATAGGAATACAAGACTTTCCCGAAGGGGTAGCGGTAGCAATCCCATTGCGAAGAGAGGGTATGTCATTAAAAAAATCATTTTTCTTTGGACAAATGAGTGGCTTAGTAGAGCTTGTATCAGCACTCTTTGGATATTGGCTAGCAACAAGTGTCAATTCTATACTCCCCTTTGCTCTATCTTTCTCGGCAGGAGCTATGCTTGCCGTTGTTGCATCTGAGTTATTGCCATCAGCTACCGAAGAAAACAAACGCTTGACTACTCTAGGGTGCATATTGGGGTTTGTACTAATGATGATTTTGGATGTAGCATTAGGATAAATTTGTTGAGTTAACTAAATATAATCCATCAATATTTTATATATTTTGTTTTAACTCCATATGTTATTTTGCAATTATATAGTATCCCTATCAATCCACTCTCACATACAATTTTGTTTTGTCTCATACAATAACTTATGTCAACCATTTGACAAATTTTTGTCTTCATGATATACTATACCAAGCAAAGGGGAGTGGCTCAACGGTAGAGTAGTGGTCTCCAAAACCATTGGTTGCGTGTTCGAATCGCGTCTCCCCTGCCAATACAAAAAGACAAGTCTTGCAGTACAAGACTTGTCTTTTTGTATATACTTGTTGATTTTGTTATTGTTTGACAATACAAACAATTTTTAGCAACTATCTTCCTTTTGAAGTCAAAAACTGATTATAAGCCTTGTCACACTCTGCAATCAATTGCTCTTTGGATAGAGTGTATACATTGTAAGTACAGTAAATAGGCTTAAACAACATATTGCAGTATTTTGCAAAACCATACCAATTAGACAAATACATATCCAAAGGCAAATTGGCTGCTCCCCCAAATCCAAAGTTCTTAGCTTCTGCAGCTGCTGACACGGCAATCATCAACTCCTTAGATTGGTTGAGACGCAACTCATTGACAAACTCTGCATTGTCTGTCCCCGTTAAAACTTGTTCTAAATACTTTTGTAACAGACTAGGATGACTATACCAATATAGTGGGAAAACAATCAGTATTCTATCATGGTTTTTGAGTATATCTCTTTGAATAGCCGTATAAAAATTGCCATCTTTGAGTTGTTCACACAAACAAAGTATTGTAGTATCTTTATCTTTTTTAGCTTGCAAATGCTCTAGCCAGTATTTTGACACCATGGACTTATTTAAGTCATTGTGACCAAATATAATTAAATTCTTCATAGAACTTGATTATATAGTATATCCAACAATTTGTCAACAAGCTTTGTGTATGCCTTGATACAACGAAAGTATAAAATGAACGATTATTAACAGTAAAATACAAACTTTCAAACAAACCAGCATGGTTCTTTTTTGACGCCAAAAAAGAACCAAGGAAGCTGTTGGGAGTTGCGAATCCCCCACCCCCGAACTCTTTATGGTTAATTTTTATTTAGGTGTTTCTTCTTTCAATCTTAAATTCATTATATTTATACAATATTACAACAACTATAAAATTGTAAATGATACTTCAACCGTATAAGTTTTGATTGTCTCTTGTTGTATTTTTATATCAACTCTCACACTTTTAGTTTCTCCATTAGGATTGGATATGTCTTGTATAAATACAGCTGTTGTGTCAAATGAAATAGCATCAGTTGATGAATCATATCTATAGCCTTCTTTCTTTGTATTTTCATAAAATCTCTTAAATGCAAAGAAATCCCCTACTGTTTGATACAAACCAACACTAGGATTAAAGTCCCCCAATATCAACTGTTGAGGAAATAGACAGTTTGTAGTTATTGATGACAACTTTTCACTATTTTCGCCATCTATTTTGATAAACTCTATCCCAAGATTATCTAATTTAAATGTAGGGTGACTAGTGCCTGCTGTGTATTTTGCATAAATAGAAAAGTATCTACTAATATTATTATCTACAATCTCTATAAATATTTTAGTACTTTCAATAACATCGTGGAACAAACTAACTTTGTATCCTTTTTCTTCTAGTATACCTGCTTGTTGCAACAAAGAAAGATTGGACTTGTATGATTTTTCACTAATACCATTTGCACTCTCTACTCTCTCATGTTCAAATGGCAAAACAAATTCGTATTCGTCATAAAAGTCTTTTACAGCAATTGTGTCTTTTGCTTGAACTTGATTTGTACAACCTATAGCAACCAAAGACAATATTGCTACAAGAATAATAGAACCAATTAGATTGATTGTTGAGATTTTTTTTACATTAATTATATTCATATATCTCTCCCTATTAAATTTATATTACAATACAACAACTGATATATCTACTCTATTTCCACAACCAGTATTTGATACTACATTTTCGGCTACTTGCATATCTATTCTAACATTTTGAGTTTTATTGTCTTTACCGTTGTAAATACCATCAAGAGTAGCTATTGCATCAAATGAAATAGTTTGAGTTAACAAATCAAACTTATATTCATCTTTCTTTGTACTTTCATAAAAACGCTTAAATGCAAAAAAATCAACACTAGTTATATAAGCCAATTGATAAGAAGGGCTAGCATCACCCAATATGAAGTATTGAGGAAATAAGCAAACTATATTTACGCTATAACTTTCGTTGTCTATGTACGAAAGTGTTGTACCCATATTATCTAATACAAAAAAAGACTTGTCAGTATCATGTTCTATTTGTGATGAAATAACAAAATATCTACTCACTCCATCTTTGTCAATTTCTACAGCATATTTACTAGTATTGATTTGTTTTGTTGAATAGCCTTTATCTTCCAAAAAATTTACTTGTTGCAATAACGACAAATCTGATGAGTACTTATTGTGTCCATCATCACTAGATATTTTCTTGTGTTGAAAAGGCAAAACAAACTCGTATTCACCATAAAAGTCTTTAACTTTTACCATATCTTTTGCACAACCTATAGCAAACAAAGATAATATTACTATAAGAAGAGTAAATACACCTCCACATTTTAACACTTTTTTGATATCAATCATATTAATATACCTCCATTATATATGTAAAATAAACTCAATGAACAATAGTATGATTCTAAAAGTGCTACAAAACTAACCTACTTGCTATATTATTGATTAACTAAATAATATAGCAAGTAAGCCAACTACTTTAGACTATTCAATAATTACTTAAATACAATATTGTTGTCAGTAGTTATTCTATTTTCCTCCAATACACTAGTCCCATTAGAATTTCTAATACATACCGAAGTCCTAATTTCATTGCTACTTGATGCAAAATCTTCCAACCTAATTACTCTCATACTAAATGTTATAGTTTGCTTATCACTTGAAAGTACGGTATTGCTTTGTGAAATACTGTACTTACTATTAAACATATCAGTACCTTCCATCCATTGACCTCTTGATTCTTTTGTTACATAATACTCTGTATAATCTGCTTTAGTATCTACAGCTATAGCATTAATCCCAGAAGAATTACCCGCCCAATCTACTCTAGCATACACAAATATGTGATGCGGCAAATATAATGACGGATAATCAGAAACTTGAAACATACCTAATGAAAATAATGTTACTATTTTTTCCCCAACTTCAGTGCTAGCTAATGATGTTGCTACATGATTATTTTCTACTCGCTCCTTAGCTACTTGTGATTGTATATTTTCTACACTTCTCTGTTGCTCCAAAGCAATTGCCTTGTTGCTTGCCAATACATTCATACCTACAATTGTCAATACTACAATTGCCAATGACAATGATACTATTGCTACCATCTTAGTCATTGCCTTACTTGCTTTATTTTTTTTCATAAAAAAATCTCCTAAAATTTATTTATCTTAGAAGACATTGCATTTATTCACTTGTTGCCTATACTACCACAACTACCTTATATCCAATCTCTCT
>WRGC01000023.1 GCA_009787385.1 Bacillota bacterium | reverse complement strand
AAACTTAATTTTATTAACAAATATAAACCTAGCACTTCTAAAAAAATTGAATGGAAATTCTCTATCTTAGATTTCTTATTCATCTAATTAGTCCACTTCTATCAAATTGAATCAGTTGATTTTATTTGGTAAAAACTGTATAATGTAGTTGTGTTGAAGATTGAAAAAACAAAAGTGGTTAAGCCGTTTTTGAAGTGGGCAGGTGGCAAAAGTCAATTGCTAGAACAATTAAATGGGTTTTATCCAAAGCAATTGCAATCTGGTGAGATAGATACTTATATTGAGCCTTTTGTTGGTGGTGGGGCTGTGTTTTTTGATATAATGCAAAGATTTGATATCAAAAAAGCAGTAATTATTGATATAAATAAAGAGTTGATAAATTGTTATCTTTTATAAGGGAGAAAGTTGAAGAACTTATAAAAAAACTAAGTGCAGTGCAGTTGGAGTACAACAACCTTGATATAGATGGGCAGTATAAATTGTTTTATGAGATTAGGAAAAGATATAATGATACAAAACTAATTGGAAATTGTGATGTGGATAAAGCTGTAGATTTTATATTTTTAAATAGAACTTGCTTTAATGGTCTCTATAGAGTTAATAGAAAAGGGCAATTTAATGTTCCTTTTGGGAAGTATAAGAATACCAAAATTTGTGACTATACTAATTTATTTGAGATTAGCAATTTGCTTAAAAATGTAATTATACTTAATGGTGAATATAACCAATGTAGAGAATATGCGAATGACAAAACCTTTGTTTATTTTGACCCACCATACCGACCGTTGACACCAACGCAGTCATTTGTAAGTTATTCAAAAGATGGTTTTGGAGATAAGCAACAAATAGAACTTGCAAAGTTTAGTGAATATTTGGTAAAATCAGGTTGCAAAGTATTGCTAAGCAATTCTGATCCTAAAAATATAAACCCTAACGATAATTTTTTTGATGACTTGTATGTAGGTTTTAATATATGTCGTGTTAATGCTAAGAGAATTATAAATTGCAAAGCTTGCAAGCGTGGAAGTATAACAGAAATAATTGTATACAACTATGTGAATGAGATTATAAAAAATGAGAATATTTACAGATTGGCTATCTCAATTTAGAACACATATATGTGACTTTGATTATTATGTAGATTTTGCAAAGGTCTATAAGAATATAGATTGTATTAAAGTGGAATTAAATATTTTAAATTCTTTGATAGGCTCAAAAACGATAGAAAAAGATTTTAGACATTTAGTTTCAAAGTATCCACAAATAACACAATGTATCCCACTATTGCTTGCAATTAGGGGGCATGAAGTACAAGTTTTGCACTGTGGGCAAAATCATGAATTTAGTTTTAGACAATGTATTGATGTGGACAAAATATGTTTGTTTATGCGACAATCAGGGTTGTTTGATTTGATTTCAAATAGAATTATTGCTAGTTTAGTAGATTATGCTACAGGTATAGAAGTTGGACTTGATTCTAATTGTAGGAAAAATCGTGGTGGCAAACTCATGGAAAAGATTGTTGAGCAACATATATTTGTAGCTGGATTTAAAGACTATCACAAAGAGATGACTATTGCTAGCATTGAACAAAAATACAAACTAGATTTGTCAACATTGTCTAATAAAGGTAAATCAGTTAAGAGATTTGATTTTGTAATAAAGACGCAAAACTGTATCTACGCAATTGAAACCAATTTTTATGCTAGTGGGGTTCAAAACTCAATGAGACTGCTAGAAGTTATAAAATGATTATCACAGGAAGCTAAAAAGGTAGATGGATTTAGATTTATTTGGATAACCGATGGCAATGGTTGGAAAACAGCTAAAGGACAGTTGGAAGAGACATTTGATGTTTTGGACATGATATACAATCTTACCGAATTAGAACAAGGAATATTATCTAAAGTAATTTTGTAAAAAGTTTATTTAATAATATATTTAGTTTTCAATACAAATTTATTTTAATTTAATTTGTATAATACAAAAGTTTTTGGTAAATAGATGGAAGTATATAAGTTTTGAAAATAAATTATACTATAATTTTTGTTTAAGTTGTATTATGACATGATATTTTATCCACTTTTGCAGTTGACAATAATAATATTAAATGTTATACTACGGATAGTATTATCGTGTTAGATTCTTATTTGTTGCAACAACTTAGGGACAAACAACATATTGTGATAGGTATACAGCAAGTCAAACGAGGAGTGTTGGACGGGACTTTATCGCATGTAGTGTTGGCTGTGGATACTGATGCTAGCTATCAATTGGGAATTGTGAGGCTATGTAGTATGCATAATGTTGATATAGTTAGGGTTGACAACGCTAAAGAATTGGGTTTGTTGGTTGGTATTTCTGTTAAAACGGGTTGTGTAGGTATTGTTAAGTAGTACCCACAATGGCTTGATAATATACTCTTTGTTGATAGTTAAATCTTGTTGTATTGCATTCAACAAATAGTATTTTTTAATAATATTAACCCTACATTTTTTCAGTATTCGCCACTGACAAATATAAAGGCGTAGCGTTTGAGGTAGTCTTATATAGGCGTGTTTTGTTTTATAATTTAGTCAATAACAACAATTTTAGTAAACATCATTAGGAGAAAATAATAAAATGCCAAGTGTCAATCAGTTGATCAAGCAAGGACGCAAAAAGATAGAATTTAAGTCCAAAAGTCCAATTATGGACAAGTGTCCACAAAAAAGAGGTGTATGTCTCAATGTATCTACAACTACTCCCAAGAAACCAAATTCTGCCGTACGCAAGATAGCTAGAGTAAGATTGGTAAACAAAAATGAGGGTACTGTATATATTCCTGGGATTGGTCACAACTTGCAAGAGCACAGTGTTGTGTTGATTAGGGGTGGTAGGGTAAAGGACTTGCCTGGTGTTAGGTATCATATAGTTAGAGGTGCTTTGGATACAGCGGGTGTAGCAAAACGCAAACAATCTCGCTCTAAGTACGGAGCTAAGAAACCTAAGTAATTGATTGTTTTTAATTTAATACAAAAAGTATTATTTAAATTAGTTGCTTTAAATTAGCACCTAAATAAAATAATTTACAAAAATATTGTATGTGTTTTACAATAATGTGCTAATTTATTTTGTTGTAGTTCTATTATAGAGTTGGATAATTGTATTTGTAAGTTCAATTATTCGGCAATTTAATTAATAATTTAGGAGAAAATAAAATGCCAAGAAGAAGTGGAATACCAAAGAGAGATGTATTGCCTGACCCAATATACAACAACAAGGTTATAACCAAGCTTATCAATCAAATTATGCTTGATGGCAAAAAAGGAACAGCCCAAACTATAGTATACGAGTCGTTTGCAATAATTAAAGAGAAAACCAAGAATGAGGGTATAGATGTTTTTACTAAAGCATTGCAAAATAGTATGCCAGCATTAGAAGTTAAAGCAAGGCGTGTTGGCGGAGCAACTTATCAAGTTCCAATGGAAATTAGACCTGATCGTAGACAAACTTTGGGTATAAGGTGGCTTGTAAACTTTGCACGCAAACGAGGCGAAAAGACAATGAAAGAACGCTTGGCAGGGGAGCTTATGGACGCCTTTAACAATACGGGTGCGACTATAAAGCGTAAGGATGAGATGCATCGTATGGCAGACGCCAATAAGGCCTTTGCACATTTTAGATGGTAAACTTTGTAGGTTGATATTGTCTGTATTGGGATTGTTAAATAGATACAATATATAGATTGCTTGTTTCTTTGATAATATCAAGCATATAATATTATATATTATAACATTGATGCCCAAATTTAGCATAATATTGAGACTATGTATGTATGATTATAGGGGGATATCTTATATTTTTATAAGATTTGGAGAAATATATGAAATGCAACAACTGTGGCTCTTACAATCATGCAAATATTGTAGCTTGCAATAATTGCGGTCATAGGCTAGTTTTGAGCTATGCCAACGATGACTATACACCACCACCTATAAAAGACAACTCTAGTTCTCAATATCAAAGTTTTGAAGAATTTAGTGCTAGCATACAGTCACTGTTGCAAGACAATCCTGTAGACAGTGCTATAAATGCACAATCAAAACAGAGATTGAGTGATGATAGCATTTTGCCGAATGACAACGATACTACCGTTGTGCAAAATAAAAATACTCAACCATTGCAACAGTCAAGTCGTAGTGAGAAAACTAGCAATTCTACCAAAAGTCAAAGTTATGAGCCTAGAGTTGATTTGAATAGTAAACAATCACGCTTAGGGCGTTTTGAACAAAATAATTTAGATAGGCAACGAAGACATCAACAACAAATTTTTGATGAAGAATATGCCTATGCAAGTGAAGTAAGACTTAATCAACGCAATTCTCAATATGCTCAAAATTCACATGTAAAAAGTGGACAACCTAGGCAGTCACGCAACGGTTATGCATATGACAACATAGAAGATATTGTGCCAAGCAAGTCAATAGCATTGGTTGGGCTTGTATCAGGTGTGGTTGGATGGTTGGTATTGTTGTTGACATTTGTGGCAGAGTTTAATCTCAAACAAGCGGGTATTGTGGTTTTTGTTATAGGTGTCTTTGGGTGTCTATGTTGCTTTGTGTCTTATGGACTTAGGCAAAATATAGTAATTACTACAGTGGCATTGGTTATTATAGGGCAATTATTGTTGTATGCAAGTATTGTCATTTGGGTAAGATGAAAATATAAGACAAAAATAGAATAGTTTTGTAAGTCAATTAATTGTATCAACAAATTTTTTTAGGAAATTATTATGGCTAGAGAATTTACATTAGAAAAAACACGCAATATAGGTATAATGGCACATATAGATGCGGGCAAAACTACCACAACAGAACGCATATTGTTCTATAGTGGAAAGGTTCATAAGATAGGTGAAGTGCATGAGGGTGCTGCTACTATGGACTGGATGGTTCAAGAGCAAGAGAGAGGTATCACAATCACTAGTGCTGCAACCACAACTCAATGGCGTGGTGCTAATGGTGAAGACTTTAGAATAAATATTATTGATACACCGGGACATGTGGACTTTACTGTAGAGGTTGAGAGAAGTCTCAAGGTTTTGGATGGTGCAGTTGCTGTATTTTGTGCTAAAGGTGGAGTTCAACCTCAATCTGAGACAGTTTGGCGTCAAGCAAACAAGCATGGTGTACCTCGTATGGCTTATGTCAATAAGATGGATATCAATGGTGCAGACTTCTTTAATGTACTCAAGATGATGAAAGAGCGTCTTGGTGCTAGACCTGTGGCTATACATTTGCCAATAGGAAAAGAAGACAGTTTTGTAGGTATGGTAGACCTAGTAGAGCAAAAGGCATATGTATATACTAATGACAAGGGGACAGAGATTAAGACTCAAGATATCCCTGTAGAGCTAAAGGCACAAGCTGACGAACTTAGACATCAATTGATAGAAGCTGTTGCAGAGACAGATGATGCTTTGATGGAAAAATTTTTTGATGGACAAGAATTGACTGTTGCAGAAATCAAAAATGGTATTCGCAAGGCCACTATTGGTATGCAATTTATTCCTGTATTGTGTGGGACAAGTTATCGCAATAAGGGGGTACAAAAGCTTTTGGACGCTGTTGTAGACTACTTGCCTAGCCCATTAGATGTGCCTGCAATGAAAGGAGTTAATCTAAAAGGTGTGGAAGAAGTTCGCAAAGCTGATGACAATGAGTCGTTTAGCGGACTAGCATTTAAGATTATGACTGACCCATTTGTAGGAAGATTGTCTTTTTTTAGAGTGTATAGCGGTGTATTGTCTAAAGGTAGTTATGTGTTGAATAGTACTAAGGATAAAAAGGAAAGAGTTGGTAGAATATTGCAAATGCATGCCAATACTAGACAAGAGATTGATGAAGTGCGTACAGGTGACATTTGTGCAATAGTTGGGCTTAAGGACACAACTACAGGAGATACTCTTTGTGATGATTCTAAACCTATAATTTTGGAGCAAATGACTTTTCCTGAGCCTGTAATTAGAGTTGCAATAGAACCAAATTCTAAGGCAGACCAAGAAAAGATGACTATGGCACTTATCAAGCTAGCTGAAGAAGATCCAACATTCAAAACTTATACAGATGACGAAACAAAGCAAACAATTATAGCAGGTATGGGTGAGTTGCATTTGGAAATAATCGTTGACCGTATGAAACGAGAGTTTAAGGTAGATGCCAATGTAGGTAGACCACAAGTTGCATATCGTGAAGCTATCAAGATTGCAGTTGAAGCCGAAGGAAAGTATATTAGACAGTCAGGTGGTAAGGGACAATATGGACATTGTAAAATTAAGATGGAACCTCTCAACCCAGGAGAAGGTTATGTGTTTGAAGATAAAACTGTAGGTGGAAGTATACCAAAAGAATATATTCCAGCAATTGACAATGGTATCAAAGAAGCTAAGCAAAGTGGCGTGTTGGCAGGATATGAGACAGTTGACTTTAAGATTACTGTATTTGATGGTTCTTTTCATGATGTAGATAGTAGCGAAATGGCGTTTAAGATAGCAGGAAGTATGGCATTCAAAGAAGCTATGCGAAAGGCGAATCCAATGATTATGGAGCCTATCATGAAAGTAGAAGTAGAATTGCCAGATGATTATCTAGGTGACATAATGGGAAATGTAAGCTCTCGTAGGGGCAATCTATTGGGTGTAGATGCAATTCCAGGTGGTGGACAACAAATCAAGGCTGAGATTCCACTTAGTGAAATGTTTGGATATTCTACAGATTTGCGTAGCCGTACTCAAGGTAGAGGCACTTATAGTATGGAGTTTAGTCATTATTATGAAGTTCCAAGATCGGTAAGTGAAAAAATTATCGGGGACAGAAGCAAAAATTAGATTATATATGGTTGATATATTTGCAACATCAACCATATATCCAACTGAATAAGTTTTAAAAGATACAGTCAATCATTATAAAATTGTGGTGGTTGACTGTATTTTTTTAAAAATCATAAATTCTATTGTTTTCATGTATTTGTACATTGATATATATGGAGACTAATTTAAAAAAGATATGTTTTTAAAAAATATAACAAAATATCAAGTCCAAAAATATACTATAAAGGCAATGGGAGCTAGTGCTGTAGTTGTTGCAATTGTAGGTGCAATACTCATAAGCAATACTACACTGACATCATATTCAGATATGTTTTATGTACATAGACAATATTTTGCATGGGTATTGTCATTGTTGGGTATAGTTTTGATATGGTGTAGAGTAGAGGTTGGAGTTGGTTTTGTAATGCTTGCGGTATTTGATACAGGTGATATACACAATTATATAGCGAGTCCATTGATAGTAATACTAATGTTAAGCTACTATATTAGAAAAAAACAATACTATTGGTTAGTCCCACAAATTCTTGTTGGAATAATACAAGGTATAATATATATATGGTTTCACAATCCACCCAATGAGTATTTTTATTTTACAGAGATGGCTGGATTGATGGTTGGTGGAGTATTTTTGGTATGGTATAGTGATAATTTGACAACAATAGACACTGATTGTTAAAAAATATTTTCTGGTTGATAGATGTCTAATAATGTAAAATTATTGACATTTGTATGTTTATATGATATACTAATGTCATTGATGAGTAATCATAATAAATATATATTTATTAATCATTTGAATCATACGGGGGGGGGTAAATCTCACTCCGCTTTTTAGCATAGAAAAATATATAAGTAATAAAGTACAAACAAAAAGCATGCCTTGAATTGAGGTGTGCTTTGTTTTGCTTTTTGTGGAGGTTTCATTGCAAAATAATGGTTGCAACGGTTGTAGTTGTAATAATATAAATAATAATTTTTGTGAAGTTGATAATCTTGTAGAACAGGATAATATAAAAACTCAAATAAATATAGATGCAAAGAGTATAAATTGTGTTGGTTGTTCTAGTCAAAATTGTGGCACTATAGATTCTAATAATATTGACACTTATCAAATACAAGATGATTTAGAAAATCAGTTGAATTTGGAAGACTATCAAGAATTTGTGCTTAAGGAAGGGGTAACAACAGAAGTATGGTGGTGCGATACATGCTGTATACCATTAATACTTACAATTGATAATACAAAAAATGATAATGTCAAAAAGTGTACGCTATGTGATAGATATATAGTGTATCTAGCTAAGGATTTGAGACCTGTTTTTCCAGAAGAGAGATTGCTTGTAGAAATACTTAGGGGTAAGCCATTTGAATGGAGCAACAAATCTGTATGGGCAAATAATAACAAATATTATGTGGATGGTAAGACATACAATGTTGCACTCAATCAATACAAAAATGCTGACATTTCTAAAATACTTATTCAATTAGAATCACATAAGAGCAATAACAGATATGTAGAATTTGAACAAATTATTGCAAAATTTGTCGTTGCTAACAAGTATAGGTTTAATGTTATTGTTGATGAAGGTAAGAGATTTGTCGTGCATGAGGCTAGCAAATATAGTATTGATAGCAGGATAATATCTTTTAGTGGTGGAAAAGACTCTACAGTTGTTGCAGATATTGTAGTTAAAGCTCTTAGAGATCCAAGCATAAGACATATATTCGGTGACACTACATTAGAAATGCCTATGACATATGAGTATAGAGATAGGTATAGAGCTAATAATCCAAAGTCTATATTCAAAACAGTAAAGAATAAGGAGTCCAATTTTTTTGATGTTTGCAAGGATATTGGTCCACCTGCAAGAATGATGAGATGGTGTTGTACAATGTTTAAGACAGGTCCTATCACTAAGGCACTTAATGCAGCATATAAAAAAGAAAAAGTATTGACTTTTTATGGTATCCGCAAAAATGAAAGTGCAAGTAGGAGTAAATACAATAGAGTTGAAAATGTGTCAGAACGCAAGAAAATCAAAAAACAAGCTGTAGCATCGCCAATATTTCATTGGTCTGATCTAGATATCTGGTTGTATATTTTGAGTGAGAATGTTGATTTTAATGACGCTTATAGACTAGGATATGATAGAGTGGGATGTTGGTTGTGTCCATGCAACAATCTAAGAGCACAATTTTTGGCCAAAATTTATATGCCTGAGCAAGCAGATAAGTGGCGTAGTTATCTAATAGATTTTGCTAAATCTATAGGCAAACCTGATCCGGAAGAGTATATTGATGGTGGTTGGTGGAAAGCAAGACAAGGTGGAAATGGAGTCGCTGCAGCAAGCTCTATTGTAGTACAACATGACAATTGCACCACAGATGAAAATGCTAGAATATACAATCTCAACAAGCCATTTTCTGATAATTTTATTACATTTTTTATACCATTTGGCAAGATAAGCAAAGATTTGGGGCGCAAGTTGTTGGGGGAAATTTTGGTGTTAGATGTCAAGACAAATATTCCAATAATATCAATAATGCCATATGAAAAAGCAGGATTTGATTATCCTGTAAAGATACAAACAATGAATGCCAAACATGATGATTTGCATCGTATGATTGGTTATCAAGTCAAAAAACACAACGCTTGTAGGGATTGTTTTAAGTGTGAGTCAGTATGTAGTTATAATGCCATAACAGTAACCCCTACAAGTTATCATATTGACACTGCAAAATGCACTCATTGTCTTGATTGTGTGTCTACAAAATATATCCCTGGTGGATGTTTGATGGACAAGTTTTTGAAGACAGTAAAAAAATAAAGAAATAATGATAAACATTAAAGATAAAATTGATTGTGATAATAATGATTCTATTTTCAAGATATCAATTCGCAAACATGAGTCATTTGAAATTAGGAGAGGTTGGTTGCATAAAGGGATTAGATATGTTGACAGTGGCAACTCATTTAGTGATAAAGATAGTGATAAAAATGTTGGTGACAAATTGGGTATTGGACGAAGTATGGTTAAGGCCCTTAGGTATTGGTTGAAGGCAGCTAAGTTGATTATAGATAAAAACAATAAGCAATATCTCACAAGTATAGGAAAAATTATTAATGAAAAAGATACTTATTTTGAAGAAAAGGGTACGAACTATTTAATTCATTATTTGCTTGCAAGTAATTGTGATGATGCTACCGCATGGTATTGGTTTTTTAATGTTTATAAAGAATTGTATATAGATAAGGAAACTTTTGTAGAAGAGTTTATAGAGTTTATAGGTCAACAAAAATCAAAAAGAATTATAGAAGATGAATACAATTGCATTATCAAATCTTATAGTCACAAGTCTATAGATTCTATAGACCCTGAAGAGACAAAAATTTGTCCATTAAGCGAATTAAATCTAATACAATCTCTAGATAATAAAGGTAAGATATATAAGAAAACATCTCCTAATATAGATGATGTACACCCAATGATTGCATATGCAGTTGTAATGGATCAACTTAATGATGAATCTAAAATAACAAAATTCACGAATAAAAAAAATAATATTACACAATTAGAGATTAACAAACTTTGGAAAGATGAGAATAGTATAGGAAAGATTTTTAATCTTGACCGTATATCTATATTTAGAATAATAGAAAAATTGGAAAATATAGGTGTTATAGATATTGTACGCACAGCGGGACTTGATATTATTAATATCAAAAAACAAATGACATTAGAGCAATGCTTAGAAGAGTATTACAAAATGATATTGGAGGCAAGTCATGGTTAGACTCAATGATTTTTTAAAACCACTTGACAACTTTCAGTATTCTGTCAATCTTGAATACGACCTAAATGATGATGATAAGATAAGATCCTTTATACCAACTATAGAGGCTATTTCTATTATAGAAGAAATTTTGCTTTCTACTGCTTCTAAATCTCAAGATAGAACAAGAATATTGTCAGGTGCATATGGAAAGGGAAAATCTCATCTTGCATTGACATTACTTGGGTTGCTTAGTGGTAAGGATAAAAGGCTTTTTAAAAGAGTTCTTGAAAAATCCAAACAAATTAGTGATGACACATATAATAATATACTGCAATATTTTGATAAAAAGATAAAGTTTTTACCCGTTATCCTAAATACCAATCAATTTGATTTAAAATCTACAATATTACAAGGATTGAATAAGTCATTAAAAAGGGAGGATATTGATGGTATAATCATAAATACATTTTTTGATACTGCTATTAGTGTTATTCAAAAATGGAAAATTGAATATCCAGAGACATATAAAATTTTTGAAAGAGAGGTTGGCAATGTAGATAATTTTTTATCAAGATTAAGATTGTATGACAACAATGAGTATGATTATTTTGTCAAAATTTATCCAAAGTTGACTGCGGGCAATCAATTCAACCCGATGCAAAGTGGAGATGTAGTTGATATTATAGAGCATGTTGCTAATCAAATAAATAAAAAAGGTTATCAAGGATTGTATTTTGTATATGATGAGTTTAGCAAATTTTTGGACAATAATATAGATACTAGCTCACAACAAAATATTAAGTTGTTGCAAGATATAGCAGAGAAGTTTAATCGTTCTAGCAATATTCAATTACATTTATTGTTGATAACACATAAGAATATTGAAAGTTATGTTGGCAATTTGCCAAAAAAAATTGTTGATGATTGGAAAGGGATATCTAAGAGATTTAAGCCAATAAGTATAGATAGCAATGACAGTGAAATATTTGATATGATTGCAGTTGTACTTAATAAGAATAAAACTAAGTACAATGAGTTTTTAAAAGAAAATAAGAAAAATTTTGACAATATTAGTAAATTGTTTGAACAATATGATAACAGTGGCAAATTATACAAAAGTAATGCTTTTAGTGATATAATAAAACATACAGGGTTAAATTTTGTTAAAGATTGTTATCCATTACACCCATATTCATTATTAATTTTGCCAAAGCTGTCGGAGTTGATGGGACAAAATGAGAGAACAATATTTACATTTTTGGCATCTAACGAAAGATATACAGTAAAGTATTTTATTAGGACTAACAAGGACGAATTTCCAATAATAGAACCTGATATAATATATGATTATTTTGAACAACAGTTTAAGGGTGAACCTTTTGGGAGCGATATTCGCAAGCATTGGCAAAATGCGATATCAGCGATTGCAGTGTTGAGTCAATTTGACAATCAATTATCTATAAAAATAATAAAGACCATATCTCTGTTATATATTTTAGGCAAGTTTGATATATTGCCTCCTGATTTAGACTTGATTAGAGATATATATAGTAGTGTATCTAATTCAGATTATTTTTTAGCTATAAATTTGATTAGACATCAAAAGCTATTGATTGAGCTTGAGTATAGACCCTTTGTAAGAATAAGAGAACTTGCTGGCAACAATGCTGATGATTTGATACAAGCAGAATATGATAAAATTGAATATAATTTTGATATAAAAAAAGTACTGGAAACAAGCCTTAAAACAAAGTATTTGTATCCTTATGCTTATAACGATAAATACGAAATTACAAGATTTTTTAGTATTTCTTTTGTAGATACTTCTACTCTCAGTTCTATTAGCAATATAAATTTATTTGTTGGTGAGCTTGACAAAAGGGCTGATGGACATGTTTTGGCTATTGTTTTGGGGCAAGATAGTTTGATAGAAGATGTTGTGAAACACATAACAAGACTAGGTGGAAATAGGGTGCTTTATGTAGTACCAAAAATGAAATTAGATATTACCAACGCAGCAACAAAATATATTGCAATCAAAACAGTACTAGAAAAAAGTGACAAAGATATTACTTTTAGATTAACTACTAGTACAAGAGATGAATTGAACATATTAGCACAAGATTTGCAAGACAAGATTGTTGATTGTATAAATTCTTGTTATTTTAATCCCGAACAACATAATGCAGATTATTATTATCAATGCAAAGTACATGATATAAAACGCAAGACTGATATATCACGATTATTGTCAAAAATATGCGAAAATGAATATGCTAAGACCCCTAGAATAATAAATGAAAATATTAATAGATTTGATTTGTCTACACCTATGAAGTCTACAAGAAGTAAAATTGTAGACAAGGTACTATCTCAATCAAAAGAACCAAAATTTGGTTTTAATAGTAGTCAAGATATAAGCGTACTTAGACATGTATATGTAAACAACAATATTATTTTGGATATAGACAATCCTATCACAACTATACAAAACCTAGATGACAACTACACCAATATGTTTTGTATAATTGAACAATTTGTACAAAGTGCTAGACAAACTGATAGAAATTTGTCTGAGTTATATGATAATTTGACTAATCCTGAGCATGGTATTGCTCTTAGGAGTGGGGTTGTACCTTTCTTTTTAGCAGTAGTGTTTGCTAAGTACAGTAAACAAATTACATTACTTCATAAGCGTAAAGAGATGCCGTTGAGTGCTAATTTGTTGGAACAAAGTTGTGATAATCCTAATGATTTTATTATAAGATTAGAAACATTTGATAGCGTTACAGACAATTATATATATGGTATACAACAACTTGTGTCACGATATGTTAAAGATAGTGATAAAGGATTGTCAGGGCATTTGTATCTTACAAACGCTTTACAAGCATGGTTCTTTAATCAAACTAGGTTTGATAGAAGTACAATCAAATATTGTGATGGTACTAGTTTTGTTTTATTAGATGATTTTACATTAAAATTCAAGAGAGCATTGTCTGTCCCTGAGATTAATCCACATGAGTTTTTATTTAAAAAACTTGCAATGTTCGCCGGTGTAAACAATATATGTGATGATATTGTAAAAAAAGTAGAAGAGACAATAAATAAAGTTCAGTCTAATAGTATTAATATTGTTACTAAAATTCTCAAATATATCAAACAACTATTTTGCAATAATAATGATACCGAATATTGTGATAGATCACTTAGCAGTATTTTTGAAGACTATTATGACAGACTAAATGACCGTACTAAGCAACAAGTATTTGTAGGGCAAGAAGCTGCACTTATGGATATTATACGCAATAATCACCCTAATGAGAATAGTACAGTCAAGCTGTTAATACGCAATCTTGTTGGTATAAGGTTGGAAGATTTAAATGATGATATTGTTGCTAATATTGAAGGATTGATAAGTCAAGCCAAACTTAATATTGACAATTTTGACAGAGATGTAATGCAAAATATATCTAATCACAGTGGATATGATATCAAGTTTTTTTCTAAAAATGGTGTAGAAGAAACAAGACATATTAGTATAACACAATTACCCGATAGTGCAAGGACATTTGCTAATGAAATAGAAGATGTTTTTGATAGTTATGGTACAGCTTTAGCCCCTCCACAAAAAGCAAGAATTTGTTTAGATGTAATAAGGAAGTATATCAAATGACGGAAGTTGTAAAATCTAAAATTGCATATTTTGACAATGCAGCCACGACATTTGTAAAACCCAAAAAAGTTCATGATTTTATGCATGAGTTTTATTCTTCATATTCTACCAATATAGGTAGAGGTGAACATTATTTGCAACAAGATGGTGTAAAAATAATATCTCAAACAAGGCAAATGTTGCTTGATTTGTTTCATGCAAATTCTAATTATGTTGCGGTATTGACTTCAACTGCTACAGAGGCTATAAATACAATATTGCAAGGACATGATTATGATAATGGAAAAATAGTATATATTTCACCATTTGAGCATAATGCTGTTTATCGTACTGTCAAATATCTTGAAGAGAGTAGGGGTATTGTTGTAAAGCAATTAGTAGTTGACAAGACTACATTGCAATTTGATATTGATGGTATTCGTAGTCAGTTTGAAAGCAACAAACCTTATATGACAATTTGTAGTCATGTTAGTAATGTGTGTGGAAATATCTCCCCAATTGACAAAATAGGAAAGATTGCAAATGAGTATGGATCTATATTTGTTGTTGATGCTGCTCAAAGTGCGGGAGTGTTAGATATTGATATTGTCAATTGCTACGCTGACTATATTGTATGGGCAGGACATAAGACATTGTATGGTTCATTTGGATGTTCGGGTTTTGTATGCAAAAAATCTATAAATATTAGACCTCTTATTTATGGAGGAATAGGAATTGATTCAGCCAATAATTATATGCCAACTCAACCACCATCTAGATTTGAAGCTGGAAGCTACAATATTATGTCTATTTCTGGATTGTATGAAGCTCTCAATTGGCGCAATCAAATTGGCAAACAAGATATACTATATAAAGAACAACAAAATTACAACAATATGTTGTCTATACTATTGAGTTTTGATAATATACGAATAATTGGCAATCAAACAAATTCTATTAGTATAATTTCATGTGTTTTTGATAATTTACCTATTGATATGATGGGACAAGTTTTGTCAAGAAATGGAGTAATTGTAAGAACAGGATTACACTGTGCTCCACTTGCACACAAGTTTTTGTCAACTTTTCCTAGTGGTACAGTAAGATTTAGTACAAGTTATTTTAATAATAATGATGATTTTGATATCTTAAAGAAAGCTTTGGAGGTTATAAATAGTAGTATATGACACTAAAAGATTTGCACATAAAACCAGAATATCGTACAGGGACTAGCAATATAGTAAATGATTTTTTTGTTCCATTGTTAGAATCGTCCGTATTGTATAGGAGAGCTGTTGGATTTTTTTCATCATCTGCACTAATTCAAATTTCTAAAGGATTGTCAGGACTTTTAAAACAAGGTGGTAGAATGGAGTTGATTTGTTCGCCAAAATTAAATGAAGATGATATAAAAGCCATAACTAAAGGATATGAGATGAGAGAGATTGTAGAAAGTGCTTTGCTAAGAAATTTTGATGAACCACAATCTATTTTTGAAAAACATAAATTAAATATATTTGCACACTTAATTGCCAACAATCAGCTAGACATCAAAGTTGCATTTACTAAAGGATTTGGAATGTACCATGAAAAATTGGGACTTATATATGATAGTGAGAGCAATATTGTGGCATTTAGTGGTTCTATCAATGAAAGTGATACTGCTTTTAATCACAATTATGAGGTTCTTGATGTTTTTAGAAGTTGGGGAGATGAGCAAGAAGTATCAAGAGTATATTTAAAGGAAGAAGCATTTTGCAAGCTTTGGGGAGATGATGATAGTAGTATAACTACAATTGATTTTCCACAAGTGTCTTATGACAAATTGTTATCTTACAAACAAGACAATGTTGACTATAGTATTGACAACATTGATTGTGACGATATTGACAATAACCATTTTGTTGGTACACATTTTACAACAACTCAATCTAATAATCAATTTACATTACCATTAAATATTTCGCTTTATAATTATCAAAATCAAGCTATAGATAGATGGCTAGATAGTGATTGTAGAGGTATATTTGATATGGCAACAGGTTCTGGCAAGACTTTCACTGCACTTGGAGCATTGAGCAAATTATCTAGTACAGTGGATAGTCTTGGTGTATGGATAATATGCCCATATCAACATCTTGTAGAACAGTGGGTAGAAGATATAAATGCTTTTGGTGTTGTCCCATTGATATGTTATTCTAAGTATCCAAATTGGGATAAAAAACTCAAGTATTTGTTGAATGACTTTGAGATGGGTATAAAAAAAAGATATTGTGTTGTAACTACTAATGCGTCTTTTGGACTCAAAAGAATGCAAGAATTGATTGCTAAGATTGACAAGAATAGCAACACTTGTTTTGTAGTAGATGAGGCACATAATTTTGGCTCTATAGGATTGCAAAAATGTCTTAAGGATAATTTTAAATATAGGTTAGCACTATCTGCAACTTTGGAACGACATCATGATTTGGATGGTACACAAGTTTTGTATGATTTTTTTGGTGACAAGTGTATTGAGTTTTCATTAAAAGATGCTATAGACAATGGTTTTTTGACACCATACAAATATTATCCAATTATTACAACTCTAAATGATACTGAGCTTGATGAGTATATAGATTTGACAAAAAAAATTATAGCAATTATTTGTAAGAAAGGTAGCAAAGAAAAATTGCCACGAAGTGCCGAACTTTTGCTTATCAAAAGAGCAAGGCTTGTTGCAGGTACTAGCAACAAAATACAAGCACTGTATAGTGAGATTGAAAGATATAAGGATAAACAAAATATTTTGGTATATTGTGGAGCAACCAAGATTGCAAGCATTTTACAAGATGATAATGATGAATTTGAAAGTGAAAAAAGGCAAATAGATATTGTTACACATATGCTTGGCAACGAGTTGGGAATGAAAGTTTCGCAGTTTACATCTCATGAAGATCAACAAGAACGGGCTCTTATTAAGCAGAGATTTGCAAGTGGAGAGCTACAAGCATTAATAGCTATAAAATGTCTTGATGAGGGTGTCAATATTCCATGTATATCTCATTCGTTTATATTGGCAAGTAGTACCAATCCTAAGGAATATGTTCAAAGGCGTGGTAGGGTACTTAGAAAATACAAAGATAAGGCATATGCCGAAATATATGATTTTGTAGTTATGCCACGAGATATATATGACAACAATGCAAAGGTACAAGATATAGATGCAGAGTTGTCATTGGTAAAGAGAGAATTAGAAAGAGTACGGGATTTTAGAAAATTGGCACTCAATTCAAGTGATTCATACGAGCTTGAGTTTGATATAGATAGGTACTATAATACTAATTATAATGGAGGTTGGGATTATGGAATTTGACAATAATATAGACAAACAAAAATTAAAACGCATGGTACATTGGATAAAAACATTGGCAAATGAAAATGTCAAAACAGGGGAACATAGTTCTACTACTATGATTAATAAATTTATGGATATTATTAAGAGGGAGATTGATAATGATAATTAAATCAATTGTTTTGAACAATTTTAGGCAGTTTAGAGGTGTGCATACTATAGAGTTTGCTCAATGTGGAGATAAAAATCTAACTCTAATTTTGGGGCAGAATACTAGTGGAAAAACTACTCTTGTTCAAGCTTTTTTGTGGTGTCTATTTGAGAAAACAAATTTTAAATCTAAAAAAGATTTGATGAACAAAGAGTTGGTTATAGAAGCTAAGGATAGCATAGGTATAGTAAGTGTACAGATAGAAATATCTTACAAGGATAGAGACTATACTATTTTGCGAAAGCAATATTTTGATGTCATTAAAGATAAAGTAAATAAGACGGAACTAACAATGTCATACAAAGAATCCAATGGGGAGACACAAGAAGTTGTTGGTGAAAATAATATAAAAAACAAAATTAATGATATTTTGCCAGAAGATCTTAGCGAATACTTTTTCTTTGCGGGGGAGTATTTAAACGAAATTAATGACAAAAAAAATGTAAAAGATGCAGTAACAGGTCTTATTGGACTAAAAGCAATCAAAAATGTAGTTGATTACTTTAATCCAAATACCAACAAATCTGTAATTGGTCAATTGCAAGCTAGTTTTGATGATGGTGGGGAATATAACGCAAAACAATGTCAAAAATCTCTGCAAGAAGCGAAAGATATTTTAGAAAAAATAAAAGAAATGATTGAGATTCAAAAGAATGAAAAGCAAAAATTAGAAGATTTGATTGAAGAAAAAAATAAGTATTTGTTGGCAAATGCATCTATAAAAGAAAAAGCAAATCAAAAATTGCAATTAGAGAGTGATATAAAAAAAGAAGAGAGTAGTTTAGAAAACGCCGAAAAAAGATTGGTAAAAGATTTTAATACAAGTCCATTTAAGTTTTTTGCTAGGTCAATTTACAATAAAGCTAAAAATATTATAGCTGAAACAAAACAAGATGGAATAGGTATACCCGAAATGCATGCTATCAGTATAGATTTTATATTAAATAGAAAAAGTTGTATTTGTGGTTGTGATTTAACCAACAATCAAGGTGCATGTGATAAAATTGCATATGAGCGTTCATTGCTTCCACCTGCACATATCGGTACTCTCGTTAGAACTTTTAATGAATATTGTATAGAGTGTGTCAATGTTAGTTATAATTATATGTCTAATCTAGAAAGTGATTATAAAAACATTAGAGAAATTAATAGCCAACTAGATACTTTTAAACAAAGACTAGATACAATAAGCAATCAAATAGGCAATTTTGGTGGAGATATTGGAAAGGTAGAGAATGAATTAAGAGATTTGAAGACAAGCTTAAAGCGGTGTGAAGACATTATTTTAGAAAAGAATGGTGTAGAAAGTATAAAGAAGAAAGAGATAGCTGATTTGCAAAAAAAATTTGATGAATATATGGTAAAGAATGAGCGTAATTACGGTATAAGAAAACAACTGTTGTATGCTAAAACAATTTACAACTTGTTTAATGATAAATACAAAATTCAAGAGGATAATATTAATAAACAAATAAATGATAGTATTAGTAAGATTTTTGATACAGTATATCACGGCAATAGGGTTGTGAAAGTAGATGATGATTACCGCATTAATTTGTAC
The DNA here is from genome assembly GCA_009787385.1 of Bacillota bacterium. Classification (GTDB taxonomy): domain Bacteria; phylum Bacillota; class Clostridia; order Christensenellales; family Pumilibacteraceae; genus WRGC01. Next base: position 7,682 of record WRGC01000023.1, on the reverse strand, counting down.
AATAAAGGTGATAATGGCAATTATTTTACAGACTTGTCTAGTGGATTAGATACAGTTAAGAATTTTGCATTTGTGTTAGGACTTGTCGATGTAGCAAGAAAAATATCTGACAAAAATAGATCTAATAGTAGTGAAATTGATATGCAAAGTGATGAGCAAAATGAAATAGCAATTGACGCACAGCCTTATCCATTAGTTATGGATGCTCCATTTAGCAATATAGATGATAAACACATTGAGAATATTTCAAGCATAATCACTAGCATTGCAGAGCAAGTTATTTTGGTAATTATGGAAAAGGATTGGATACATGCAGAAAAAACAATGGGCAGCAAAGTTGGTAGAATATATAAAATTATGAAAAACAATAACTCTGATACAAGTAGCAAAATAGAGGAGATGAAACATGTTTGATAAAGCAATTGATATATGTGGTAAGCATGCTATTTACTCCAAATTCTTGTGTCCTACTCAAAATGATAGAGGAAGTAAAAAGAGCATGTCAGCCGTTTTTGAGACAATTTATGAGATATTTACAACCGCTGTAGTTGTAGGACTTGTGCAAGGACTGAGAGCAGAACAAGATAAAACTAGCAATGATTCTACAAGTATTTTTGTAGACAAAGTTATCAAAGAAAAAAGAGACTTAGAGCAACTTTTGCGACTAGTTGTAATTATAGATAATAGTAGAAAGCTTTCATCAGAACAAAAAATAGAATATGCATTCAAAAATAAGAATGATAGTGAAAATTTAGATCTTATGTATTCTTATGCAAGGGGTGGCATTGAGTGGTTGTATGAAAAATTTTCAAGTGGAAACTCTACAAAAGAAGACTATCTTTTTCAAATATACAAAATAGCAAAAGATTTTGATGAATTATACCCAATAATATAATATATTCTAAAATTCATATTAAGTTGGAGAACAAAAGAATGAGTGATATTAATGGTACTATTATAACAATTAATAGATTTTTTAAAGATGAAGAATCCCTATTACCTCGTGATTGTTCTCGACCTAATATTACTTTAGAAAAATCACGCCAATATATTGTTCCAAAATACCAAAGAGAAATTAGGTGGCAAGAAAAGCAAGCACATGCATTGTTGAAAGATATTAGCGATGGTAGCAAGTTTTTGGGAAATATAATACTTTCTAAAAAGCGGAGTAGTCAAAGTTATGATATTGTTGATGGACAACAAAGACTCACAGTTATACTAATAATAATTGAGTATTTTGTTGCTAACAAAGATAAAAGTATACAAAAATGTGAATTTAAACTAGATAGTTTTTCTCAATTTGACAAGTTGTGTGATATAAAATTTGATAAATCTAAAATCAATCAAGAAATGAGAGATGCGGATGACTATAATCAAATAGATAGATACTGTGAAATATATGAGTTGGTAAGTAATTTTTTTGTTAGAAAACCTGTTGATAGTTGCAATCGATTTTGGTGCAATCTTAATGATAGTAAGATTAATTTAATAGTATCAACAGATGAGACAAAAGATATTGGTATTGACATATATTTAGATGTCAACCTAAAAGCTTTGCCATTAGATGATGAAGATGTATTCAAGGTGAATTTTTTCAAATTTGCTTATGATAATGTTGATAAAGCCAAAAATATATGGGTGAAATTCAAACAAGAATTTTTTAATTTTGAGAAAAAGTTGGGTAAATCTAAATCGCAAAAGGGCAGTTTGACTACAATACTATTGTTAGAATATTGTATGCGTAGCTTTTTTTATGATGAAGAAAAATATAAGAATATTGAGTTTTTTCAAAATTTTCTGCTAAAAGAAGATATAGAAGATTCAAATTTTGGTAGTCCTTATAAAGGTACACACTTATTAAGTGTAATTCAAGATTATAAGTTTGCAAAGAAGTGTGTTGAGCTTGCAATTGAGTTTATAAAATTTGCCACTAATATTATTGATAATAAGTCGCCTAATGAAGAGTTCGTAAAATATTTTGATTGTAGTGACAAGGAATATTCTCAGCATAATAATATTTGTGATATCTTTCATTATGAACTCAAAAGTATAATTAAAGGAAATTTCGTTGTTGCAAAATCTTTTGTTGTGAAATTTTTTGTAGAATATATTTATCCAAAATCAAAAAATTCTAAAAAAGAATATGAAATAGTGCATTCAATATTTTTGTTAGGAGTGTTATTTTGTATACTAGATGGTACAAAAGAACTAAAGGACTTTTATGATTTACTCAAGACTAACAAATCACAACTTAACAAAAAAGTATTAGATATTATTAAAAGTAAGTATCTAGATAAATTTGAATTTGATAATAAATCTATATCTAAGAGAGGTAAAGTTGTAAAGCCAGATGAAGATAATAGTTATTTGTCTAAAACTTTTGCAATTGTATACAATTTTTTTAAGCTTAATAATGACACATTGCAAATATCTAACATAAAAGAATTCAAAAAATTTGTTACTTACAAAGAAGACTATAGCATTGAACATTTTCTAATTAATAATAACAAATCAAAAAAAGTAAAGTATAGTCTTGTAGAATATACATATCCGGAAGATGCCTATAAAATAAAAGATTCTATTTTTAATTTTATATTTATTAAAGATGAATTGAATAAAGAATGTTGCAACTTAGATGTTAAATCTAAGTTGGAAAAAATTAATGAAACAACTCTATCTTGTAAGTATACAAAAATGTATTTACAAACACTGAAAGGGCTTGAACATACTACTAAGCCTTATTTGGAAAAAACTCAAGAGATTGATAAAGAAAAATTTGAAAGTTTTTATGACAACAAGACCAAGTTTATTGCAAATTATGTTGATTTTGCAAACAAATTATTTACTAAAATTAGAGATAAATTGTATGAAAATTAAAACAATTGTTATAAATAGCAGTAAAATGAATATCTTCATAACAACAATAGTTCTTTTTAGTACAAATGCCATTACTACAAACAATTTATTTTAATAAATGTGTATAATCACACTTTGTACAGTTACAACTTGTATTATCATTTATAAGTATATTAATTTTGTTTGAGTTTGAGATTTGGTTAGAATAAATAAAATATAAAATATCATTATTATTTTGTAGCATATTAGTAGTAATCCTTATTTGTATATTTGTATCACTAGTAACTTTAGTTTTTGCAGTGTTTTTTTACGAAATAAAAATTTGCACATAACAGTAACTTTTGAATACTAATATTATAATATTGATTTCAACCTAAATGCCAACAGGGATGTTAGAGCTAACTTAAATAAGTCGCCTAATAAAAATGGAAATACCGTGAGAGATAGTGCTGTGCTGATTGATGTGTTTGTAATATATACAAAAAATATTGTTCCTATAGCATAAGTAACTATCAAACTTAAAATTAATATCAAAACTAATAGTATAATATCTATTGGTGTTATATTTTTATTATTTCTAATTTGATTTGAGCCTAACGATGCTATAAGAGCAGCAGGTATATAGGCAAACAAAAAACCACCAGTCGCACCAAGCAAATGCCCTATTCCTGAACCAAAATTGGAGTATATAGGCAATCCAATTAACCCTAATAATATGTATACTACTATACTAGTTGTACCCCAAAGTGGACCTAGTATACAACCTGACAACAAAACTGTAATTAGTGCTAGATTGATTGGAATTGGTGTAGTTGGAATTGGTATCAATATTTGAGTTGTGACAAAGAGTAAGCTTACCATTATTGCTGTTCTTATTAGCATTTTGGTATTAACTTGTTTTGTAAGCTTGATGTTGGTTTGAGAAATCATATTTTGATACTATACTCTTGACTATTCAATGCTATATTTTCACCATCTCTATTTACTATTAATTGTCCTTGTTCATTTACATATTTTGCTATTGCATTGAAGTTGGTTTCTTTGGAAGTTACTTCTATTTTTTTATTTAAAAAACCCAATCTCTGTTGATATGTTGACATTAGGTTGGTATCACTTGTTTGTTGATGTGGTATTATTCTGTCCGCTATACATGCTACAATCTTATTTATATCAATATTCAAATTTGTATGGTATTTAAGTGATGTTATTTTGTTAAATAAATCCTTATGAACTTTAGTAATATCTGTGCGTATATTTAGTCCTATTCCAATTACAAACCATTTTATATTTCCATCTTCACCTACTCTAGATTCGCATGATATACCACAAACTTTACGATTGTTTAGCACAACATCATTTAGCCATTTTATTTGCACATCACAGTCTAATAAAAGCTTGTCAAGAGCATTGCATACACTCAAAACAGCAATTGCAGTGAGTCCTATTGGGGTATAGGTTTTTTGTTTTAGGATTATACTCATATAGAGTCCACCATTTGGACTTTCAAATGTCTTGCCAAATCTACCATATCCTGAAGTTTGTGTATTGGCAAGTATTATTGTTCCATGTTGTGAATTGTCTGCAACATTTTTGGCTATTATATTGGTAGAATTTACACTGTCGTATATGTATATATCAGGGACTATACTAGTACGCATATGTGATAATATACTTTCTTTGTTTAGCATAATAAGTTTTATAAAAATTTAGTTAAAGTTTTTTGCATACAAAAAGATATTGATTTATCAAATAGAAATTAGTATAAAATAGGAGTGTACAAATATAGTATATTAAGATTAAAGAAATAATACATTTAAATAAAAAACAACCTTAAAGCGTTTGGGGTTTGGGTGGATTCGCAAGCCCACAAGAGCTTTTTTGATTCTTTTTTGGCGTCAAAAAAGAATATAGCCTGTTTTGTTGATTGTTTGTATTCTATTGTTAATATCCGCTAGTTGTGCACTCTCTAAAATTATACAAAAGAGTGTAAGTGATAAGTTTGATTGTCAAATAATACTATACTTATTGTGTTATCTTTTAAAACTCTGCTGTCTAGATGGGCCTACACCTATCATTGAAATTGGGCAGTTGACAAGTTTTTCTATTGTTGTAATATAATTTTGTGCTTGTTTTGGTAAATCTTCAAATTTTGTACAATTGCTTATATCTTGTGTCCATCCATCTATTTCTATATAATTGGGAGTATAGTTTTGTAGTTGTGATATATCTGACACAAATTCATCTAAAATTTTGCCATCACAATTATAACTTGTTGCAATTTTGAGTGGTGTTATACCCGTAAGTGTATCTAATTTGTTGATTGCCAAACTTGTACAACCATTGATACGGCAAGCGTATTTTAGTATTAAAGTATCCAACCAACCAACTCTTCTAGGTCTACCTGTAGTTGTTCCGTATTCTTGTCCATTAGTTTGAATAAATTTGCCTGTAGCATCATCAAGCTCTGTTGCAAATGGTCCATTACCAACTCTTGTAGTATAGGCTTTGGCAATTCCTATTACATTGCTAATTAATGTAGGACCTATGCCTGAACCCACACAAGCTCCACTGCTAGTTGGGTGAGAGCTAGTTACATATGGGTATGTGCCAATATCTAAGTCTAAAAGAGTACCTTGTGCCCCTTCAAACAATACATTTTTACCTTGCATTATTGCTTGATAAATCATTATTGTGGTATCTACAACAATTGGTTTTAGTACTTTTGCATATTCATTGTATTCTTGAAAAATTTGTTCAAAATTCAACGAAGGTGCGTCGTATATTTTTTGCAAGAGTTTATTTTTTTTTGTGAGTTGATTTGTGAGTTTTTCTTTGAATACACTAGGTTGAATGAAGTCACTCATACGAATTCCACTTCGTTCTATCTTGTCACTATATGTCGGACCAATACCTTTTTGAGTTGTGCCAATACTAGATTTACCCAAAGCTTGTTCACTAAGTTTGTCTTGAAGTATGTGATATGGGAGAGTGATATGAGCTCTATTATCTACAAACAAGTTGCTTATAGAGATACCTTGTGCTTCTAATTCTGCCATCTCTTGCAAGAGTCCTTTTGGATCTATGACAGTACCACAACCTATTATGCATGTGCATTTTGGATAAAGTATTCCACTTGGTATCAAGTGCAATTTGTAAGTCTTGCCTTCCTTTACAAGTGTGTGTCCAGCATTGTTGCCACCTTGAGCTCTTACCACCATATCAGCATCGCTAGCTAATATATCAGCAATTTTACCCTTGCCCTCGTCGCCCCATTGAGCTCCTACTATTATGGTAGTGTTGTAGTTTTTCATTGTTTGATTATAACACAATTGACACTGCAGTGCCAAACAATAGTTGTTGACTTTGTGTTTATATACAAAATATATTTGTATCAATTATCGCATACTAACAATATGCAAGGGATACAAAGACAAAAGAGATTAAAAATTATTGCAATAATTTGTATTCTCCTTTTGTTATTATTTAAGTTTGTGTTGCCATTATTAATTACAACAAACTATACTATAGCTAAAGTAGATAGTATGGATAGATTAAAATTTGTAATAAATTTTAATGATATTAGGCTAAAAAAGAAAAGAGAATTTGTATATCAAGACAAATTTGTTAAAGCTCCCAATCACATAATAGAGAATGATTTTTTAAAAAGAAAAATCAATGGAAGTTCTGTAGAAAAAGTAGAATTGTTAAAACAGTTGTACAAAAAGGGCTACTCGGCTGAGAGAGCATTGCAATTTGTATTGCCACAAATTTTGGATAAAGTCAAAACTATACAAGAAGAACTTTATATTTCACCAATAAATAGTAGTGCAAAATTTTTGCCAAATTCTTCACATTTATTTGATATCAAACCACACAAAACAGGTAGACAATTAGACAAAGACTTGCTGGTACGCAATATATATTCGGCATTGCTCAATTCACGATTTGTATGTGATGCTCAAACTCAAGAAATATCGCCCAATATTACTACTGAATATTATAGAAAAGCTACTTTTTTTAGGGCAGGATTTAGCACAAGTATTGCTACAAGTAGCGAAAACCGCAAACATAATATAGCGTTGTCATTATCCAAGCTTAATGGCACCGTTGTTAGACCCAACCAAATATTTAGCTTTAATAAGACTGTAGGGCCTAGAACTGAAAAACAAGGTTATAAAGAGGGTAAGATAATAATAAATGGTAGGTTTGTAGATGGGATAGGTGGGGGAGTGTGTCAAGTGAGTACTACTCTTTACAATGCTGCTTTGCGAGCAGATATGTGTATACTATCTGTAAAAAATCACAGCTTGCCAGTAGGTTATGTAGAACCATCGCTAGATGCTATGGTAAATTTAGGTACTACTGATCTCAAGTTTGAAAATAATACTACACACCCAATATATATTAGAGCATTTGTAGCCAACAATAGTGCTGTAGTAGAGTTTTATGGTTTGCCAATGATATACAAGATTGTGCCTGAAAGCGAAATTGTAGATAGTATACCACCAACCGACCCTGATGAGATTGTCGTAGACAACGAATATAAGTATATACCAGTGGGTACGCCCAGTGGACAAACTATGCAAGTGTCTTATAGTAAGGGAGGATTGTCATCAAAATCTTATTTGTGTTATTACGATAGTATAGGCAATTTGGTACAAAGACGGCAGATTAGAAATGACAAGTACAAAGCACAGAGAGGGTTGATTGCTGTAGCACCTTAACAAATCCATCTATAGTGGATGGTGTGTTTAAAAAGGGGAAAGTGGAGTAAAAAAGGTAAATGATAAAAAAGGATATAAGAATAAGTATAAGTAAGAGAGTGG
>WRGC01000022.1 GCA_009787385.1 Bacillota bacterium | reverse complement strand
CCCCCTGCCCAAGGTATAGACAATTATTCGGTAACTGTAAAAAAACTTATAGATAGAGAATTTGTAAGAATTAAGGAATTTGGACATTTGAGCCTAAATCCATCAGAGACATTTAAATTAATATCCAATATAAATGAAAAATATAACTTAAATTTTATAGGAGAAGAAGAATGGAAATAGATAACTTACAAAAAATAAAGCAATTAGCTTACAAGATTTTTGTACTAGAGAGAGAAAACTATACAACGGGTGAACTTTCTAAAGGTGAAATTGTAAATAAGATAATAAAACTAATAAAGGAGCAAGCTAGAAATGATATTAAATAGCATAACTCTCAACAACTTTAGACAGTATAAAGGCAATCAAGTCGTAGTATTTGAGACCAATCCAGATAAAAATGTAACTGTGATATTGGGAAACAACACCAGTGGAAAAACTACTCTAGTTCAAGCTTTCAATTGGTGTCTCTATGAAATTCATACTTTTGATGAAAAACTATTGCTAAATATGGATATTGTGAGAGAACATCTCAATAGTACAGGTTCTTATAGTGTTTTTGTAGAAATACAACTTGTACATGACCAAAAATCATACACAATAAAAAGAGAAGAATTTTATACGATAGAATTTGGCAAATGTAAAAAACAAGGAAAATCTGTACTTAATATAAGCTATAAAGAGGCAAATGGAGAAACTCAGTTTATAAAACAAGGCGGTCCATTGGGATTTAATCAACTCAAAGCGACTATAGAAAAAATATTACCTCAAGAGTTGTCTAGTTATTTCTTTTTTGATGGAGAGAGGATAAATACAATAGACAAAAAGAGTAATGTCAAACAAGCAGTACGCAACCTTATGGGGATTGAAGTCATTGCCAATGCAGCAGACCATCTTAATCCAAAGTCTAGAGATACAGTTTGTGGCAAACTAAACCAAGAGCTTGATTTGCAAAGTGATAAAGACTCAGAAAAACTGTTAAAACAAAGGGATAATTTTTTATCTAAGATAGAAATACCAAAGGCATTCATAAAGGCGGCAGAACAAGAAATAGAACAACTAAAAGTTTTGATACAAAAAGATCAAGAATACATTAATCAAAACAAAGAAACACAACAAATTCAAAAGGATAAAGAAAAATTAGAACAAGAGCTAAAATTGGATAATGAAAATCTAAATACAAGCTATATAAATTTGGTAAAAGATTTTAATACAAATCTCTTCAAATTTTTTGCAAAACCTCTTTTCAAGACTGCTACCGAAGTTTTGCATGATACTAGAGTTTTGACGGGAATTCCCGATATGAGTTCACATACTATTGATTATCTCATTCAAAGAGGAACTTGTGTATGTGGAATTGAGCTTGATGAAGTATGTAAATCACAACTAAAAGCAGAACAATCCAAACTTCCCCCAAAGCATGCTGGGACATTGGTAAGAGTTTTTAAAGAACATATTTCTCAATATGACCAAGACTCAGCAAGTTGGACAGATTCTTTATATGCTGATTATAAACGGGCAAAGGAATTGAATAAAATTGTAGAACACAAAAGAAAAACAATTAAGGACTTTTCAAAAAAACTAAAAGGAAACAATGATATTGGCAAAATTGTGCAGGATCAAGCTGAAAAGATAAAAATAAAAGACAAACATATTAGAGAAATAGATAAATACAAAGAAGAAATTAAAGATTATGAGAGCAAGATAGAACTCTTGAATGAACAAATAAGTGAAATGGCATCCAAGAGTAGCAAAAACAATTTAATTTTGAAAAGTATAGATTATGCAAAGGAAATTTATTCTTTCTTCAATTCATCTTTAGATGATAAGATACAAGAAACACAAAAAGAATTAAATGAAAGTATAAATAAAATATTTCAAAAAATGTATCATGGCAAAAGGATTGTTGAAGTAGATGCAAACTATGGTGTCACATTGCAAATTAAAGACGAATATGGGGAATTTGTCACAGATACATCCACAGGTCTAGAAGTTGTAAAGAACTTTGCATTTATAACAGGACTAGTTGATATAGCTCGACAAAAGGCAATTTCAAAACTACAAAGCAACACAAATATGGATGCTAGTAAACCTTATCCCCTTGTTATGGACGCCGCCTTTAGTAGTACAGATGCAACTCACATAAAAAATATAACTCAAGTAATCCCTAGTATAGCAGAACAGGTTATACTAATTATAATGGAAAAGGATTGGCAATATGCAAAATCTGTACTAGCTGAGAAATGTGGAAAATCTTATATTATAGACAAACTATCCGAAACTAGCAGTACAATTAAGGAGGTAAACAATGTTTGATTCTCAAATAACCATAAAGGGAAAACATGGAGAGTATATGAAAGAGTTGTCTGTAGTTACTGCAGATGACAAAAAAAAGGGAATTGCCGTGTTTTCTAATTATACACAAATATATTTGTTAAGTGCAATTATTGGAGTATTGTATGATAAGAAAGTTCAAGTCGTAGATAATGAGCCAATTGAAAGTATAAACTATGTAGAACAACAAGATGACGAAAACCTTGAAATAAATGAAGAAGACAACACTATTTCTAAAATAACCAAAACAACCTATGGTAAAGAAACTCATGCCCAAATCTCTCAAGGACAAATACTCAAAGAAAAGACAAATCTAGAGTTTGTATACAACCTAGTGATGCTTTACCACAACCAAAAGACAATGAGTAATGAGCAAAATACTAAGAGAGTATTTTTGGAATCTGATAAAAACAATGAAGAGCAAGATTGGAAAATCTTTGAATCATATGTATTGGGTGGCATAGAATTTATTTATGAAAAATTGACAGACAACGGACTCAACAATAATATAGAACAAGTAAGCAAGTCAATGATGGAGATGGTTGTAGACTTTTGTGAAAAGTTTGAAATAGATTGTATTGAAGATGCTTTTAGCAACAATAGTTTTGTACAAACAGAATTGCCAACCTCAGATAATCCTACGGATTGGATTTGATTGTAAAAAATATCATCAATGTTTGGATAAATAAAACCCATATAACTTTAAACAATATTAGCACATTTTTAAACTTAAAAACATAAAACCCAACACACTAACTAGTTGTATAGTTTGTTGGGGTTTTTATATTGATATATTGTTTGTAATTTTATTACTACTATAAATAATACAACAGTAAGTACTTACTAGCAACAAAAAACTCCGCTGGTTTGCGGAGTAATTGTTGAATTTGTCTAACAGTATCAAACCAATTTGTCTATCTTCTATTTCTATAATAGCTTGTATAACTATCGTAGCTATCCATAGATTGCTTGTTTTTCTTGCTTATTTTGATTGCCAATATTACTGCTGCTGACAACACTACTATCAATGCACTACCACCTAAGATTCCCCATAGCAATCCTGACGAACTATTGTTAACCCCTAAGAAATTACCTTTTACTTTTACAACTTCTACTTTTATGGGACTTAATTGAGTATTAGATAATGTTGATGCTTTATTGACATGAAGGATAGCTTTGGTTTTGCCATTTTGTTGAGTCTTTATATCAACAGCATTGTATGCTTCAACAAAGTAATACTTGATACCTACATCTTTACCTGTAATCTTATAAATACTTCCAACTGCTCCAAATATTGCTTTTGCATCACTACCATCTGCCTTAGTAGCTTCATACCATTGATAACTCATGCTACCCTTTCTATCTTCTACAGATACCTTGAGAGTTTCGCTATTTCCTTGTGCTATCTTGGCATCTTTGCTTGTACCTACAATGTTCAATGCTCTTTGGTTTGGGTCTACTACATCTACTCTTACTACTACAGAATTCTTGGTATCTTCATCAAGCAAATCAGCTTTGGCACTTATCTTTGCATAATAATAGTATGTTCCAACTTCATTTGCGTGTACTGTGTATGATGGGGTTTTACCACCTTCTACTACTTGAGTACCACCTTGTGTACTATTGATATTATTTTTAAACCATTGATAATTGATTACTCCATTGCTTACAACGCCAACATTCAATGAAAAGCTAGTACCTATATTGACAGTAGTATTGACAGGCTCATGGATTATCTCAATATTTGCTACTGGATTTTTAAGAACTTTTACTTCGGCTATTGTACTTGTCGCTGTAGTTTTGCTAATTTCAACTGTATTTGTTACTACAACAAAATAATATGATGTTCCATCTTCTCTAGTATCTACCAACAAGCTTTGACTAGTATATTGTCCCTCATACGCCTCATCAGTGAGAGCTGTAGCCCCATCAGTACTTAGTTGAGAATTTTTGTACCATTGATATGTCAATTCACCATTGACAGTACTTAAGTCTACTTCTACGCCCAATACTACAGTTTGACCTTTATGGACGGCATCTTCGCCCGATGCACTTCTTGGCTGTACTGCTATGTCAACTTGCGTTGCTCTTGCTTCTACAGTCACAGTGACAACTGCACTACTAGTTTCTGCCCTTATGGTCTCACCTGTTGTTGCAACTACAGTAGTCAAAACTACGACTTGATAAAAATATTCACCAACTATACTATGAACAGGATAATATGTCTCATCAGTTGCACCACTCAAAAGTATGCGATCTTCCATATCTCTATTTTGGCTCACATACCATTGATATGACATGCTAGCCGAAGATTCTGCCTTTACAGTAAGTGTTCCTGCTCTGTTGACTGTCACAGTAGTATCTTGAGGTTGTTTTACTATTGTAGCAGGCGAAAGAGAAATATCTCTACTTCCAACTCTAGCAGTAACTGTAGGGAAAGAACCGTGGAAATCCAATACATTGTTGGTTACAGTTGCAAAATAATATCTACTACCAACCCAATCAACCTCTATACTAAATGAGTCTGTATTTGCACCTTCTACTATCACTGTATCATCTGTAATCTCGTTCTTGTCTATAGTATTATAAAACCATTGATATGTCAAAAAGCTGTTGACCCCATCGCTACCATCTGCCATTGTTGTACCATGTCCACTTACACTCATAGATGCTACATCTCCAATATTTTGTACAGGATTTTCAAGCGTAGGTTGGTCAATTATCATCGCCATAGTAGGCAATGTATTGCTACTATTTTCTACGAATGCTCCACCATCATTTTGACTAAACAAAGTATTGTAGTGTACTGCACTATTGGCAACTTGTACATTATCTAGATGCACTTCCATTCTTCCATCACTACCTATTGCAGAACCAATATGAATAACACTTTTCCATTTAGGTTTAGATATTCCCCATATTGCAAACAAGATAGCAAGAACTATAATTGCTATGACTACTAATATAATCAATATTATAGCTACCACAAGCAATATAGCACTAGCAGCACCGAGTGCAGATGCCGCCCAAGCTGATACAGCACTCCAAGTTGAGACTGCCGCAGCACTTGCACCGCTGGCAGTAGCAGGATTGATTACCAATGTTGCAGACCACGCAAAAGGCCAAACTCTTGTTTGAGAATTTTTAGAATCTTTTTTGGACATTGAAAATCTATTTTTAGCTATCTCTTTATTGTACTGAGAAGTCTCAGTCTTGATTTTCTTTGCCAAGTCTTGAGCTTGTTCCATAAATCTTGAACTATCTTCTTCAGCACCACCTTGATTGCCACCTTTTATTTCATCACCATTTGGAGCATCTACCAATACAGTGGCTTGAACATCTATCAATTCCATTGTGGCTCTATTGTAAGTTTGGCTGTTGCTAGTTCCAGTATTAAAATCTGCTCTTATATCGCCAATAACACCACCTACATACCTGACATCTGCAACTTTCTCAGTAGCTCTTCCCGAATTTTGCAACATGCCTCTAGCATCTACAGGATCAAAAGTATTGATATTTAGGCTTGCTGCAACTGTAACACCATATATTTTAGATTGATAAACATTTTTATCTTCGTTTGTATCATTATAAATTTGTCCAATAGCTCCACCCAATGCAAATATCATTCGCCAATTGTCTAGATTTCTATCTATCCTAGTAGCATGCACCGTTACCGAACCATCAAACGAACTATCTTCTATTTCTATGTGTCCCACTTGACCTGCAATTCCACCTACACAGTGAATTACAATATTATCACCCATTTCCCACCAATCAAAGTCTAGGTACATAATAATAGCCAACACCATACCTATTGCATTGACATTACTAAGACCTACCATGCCTTTGCCAGGAGCTTGATATCCTACAAAAGTACCCGCCTTAACGCCGTCTACAACATCATAACCAAAAAGCATAAAATTGGTACTAGGTGTAACAATTGCACTATCTACAACATAAATAGCCCCCATGTATGCGTTTTGATCTCTTGGGATTTCAGCTACAACTATAGCTATATGCACAGTAGAATAATCATCGTCATCATCTAAGTCAACGCTAGGGTCTAATGTAGCTAGTGCATTAGTAAAAATTATGTTAGTTATAGTCGCATCATTAGAAACAGCTCCAAAAAAGCCTGAAGTTCTACCATTGGAGAAATCCTGCTTGTTGATTGCAAGCATATTGTCAATAATATGCCCATCACCATCAAAGTTGCCTCCAAAAAATCTGCCACCATCACCAGTAGTACCATCTCTACCAACTGCCAACCATGCTCTACCTTTTAGATCTATATCTTTTGTGAGCTTGTAACTAGCTTTATGCATTTCACCAAAACTAGTATGATTGATTTGGTGTGCCATATATCCCAATTGCTCAGGCGTAGAAATCAAAAATGGACTTTCTGGTGTACCATTTCCACCATCAAACTCTGCACCCTTGGCTACATCATCGTCCATCCAAGTTGTAGGTGGTATCTCAATACCTTTGTTGAGATCTATCCTTTGATTTGGATTTGTTCTTGTTGTTGTCAATCTAAGACTATTGCCTTCGAATGACACATCATGATTGACTATAGTTGCTATATGCTTTGATTGCAATATCATTGCTACAATCAACAATCCAATCACTGCAAGACCAAATAAAGATACTCTTTTTATTAAATTATTTTTTTTCATACTATTAATTTCCATACTGTATAAAATTCATATAAACATTTGCAAACTATCAGTGTGTGTATGTACAATTATATCATAGTAATATAAATTTTACAACCAATATGTATATAATTTGATTTGTAAACATTTTATTTGATTTTATTTAAATTTTTCAAAATATACATATTTACGACATATTTAATATATTCAATATACCGCTAAACAATATATTGATAAAATCTAGTATCCAATATTGTAAAAGTAATGATTGAAATCAACCATTACTTTTATATAACTTTATTTAACTACTTTCAAAATTTTAAATTGTATTATAATAACTTGTTTTAATTTAATTGTTTAACTATTTTTTGATTTGTTGTTTGCAAAGTTTGGTTGACTGCTTCATCTATAAGCTCATTCAAATTTGGTATCTTATTTTCATTCAAGATAGCTCTATCTCTAGTTGGATGTATAATTGGCTTTTTAGGCATAAAGACGGTACAGCAATCTTCATATGGTAATATAGAAGTTTGATAAGTATCTATTTCTTTTGCAATTTCTATAATTTCTTGCTTGTCCATGCTAATTAGTGGACGCAAAATTGGTATATCTACAATTGCATTATTGCTAACATTGAGACTGTCTAAAGTTTGAGATGCAACTTGCCCTAGACTTTCACCCGTAATTATACAATCCAAATTTAGTTTGATAGTTAGTTGCTTTGCAATCTTTAGCATACATCTACGCAATATTGTTATAATGTATTCGTCATCACAATATTGCTTGATAGCTTGTTGAAGATTGGTAGAATTGACTATATATAGAGATATATCTGGACAATAATTGGACAAAATTAGTGTAAGTTTTTCTACCTTTTGCTTGGCTTGTACACTTGTATAAGGATACGACCAAAAGTGTACTGCCACCAATTGCAATCCTCTCTTGGATATTTTATATCCCGCAACTGGACTGTCTATTCCACCTGACAACAAAAGCAATCCCCTACCTGCCGTACCATAAGGCAATCCACCTTGTCCTTTAACAATTTGAGTATACACCAAAGAATAATCATTTGACCTAATATCTATATAAAATATATGTTTAGGATTGTGTATATCTACTATACTATCTTTACAAGAATTAAGTATCTTTGCACCAACTTGAGCTGATACTTGATAAGATGTCAAAGGATATGACTTGTCCGCCCTATTGGTTTCAACCTTAAAGCTTCCACCACCAAATCCATTGATACAAGCAATAGACAAACTATCAATATCAGATTTGGATATCAATCCTATACTTATAGAATGTATACCATAAACTTTAGAAAGTTTTTCTACAATTTGATTTTGATGATTGATATCATAATCTACAATACGATATCGTCCTCTATCTACAACCAATTTACATGTAATATCAACAAGGCTGTATTTGATATTATTGATAAGTTTTTTTTCAAAAACTCCTCTGTTTTTACCTTTTAGATGTATCTCACCATAACGAATTATTATTGTATTGTTAGACATTGTCTACTACCTTTAACATAATATCGCAAGCTTGTTCTAAATCTTGCAACGAATTGTGTGGACCCAAAGATATTCTAATAGCACCGTTCAAATAATATTCTTCCAATCCCCTAGATTGCAATACGCTATTTGTTTTGTCTTTAGAAGAACAAGCCGAACCTGTACCAACTATAACTCCATTGTCACAAAATACTCGTTGCAAAATTTCTGCCCGCTTTCCACCAAAACATACCATAAAGATATGAGGCAAACTGCCCTTAATTATTTTTACATCCAACTTAGACAACTTAGATATTGCTAGTTGTTGTAAATTGAAATAGTGACTAATATCTAACTTTTTATATTCATTTATAGCATTAACCAAAGACAAAATATTTGCATTATTAAGAGTACCTGCTCGCTTTCCTGATTCATGTTTTCCACCATACAACAACGGAGTTAATGATAGTGACTTTTTAGCATACAAAATCCCCAACCCCTTTTTTCCACCAATCTTGTGTGCAGATACAGTGTATGCATCTACCCCCAAATCTCTAAGACTATAATCCCACTTACACCATGCTTGCACCCCATCACTGTGTACAACAGCTTTTGGAGAAGTTTTTTTGACCATTTGCACTACTTTATGTATATCATTTACAGTTCCTGTATTGCCACATACATGTGCTATGCTTACTAAACTAGTTTGAGAATTAAGTTTTGACAAAAAATCTTCCCAATCCAAATCCCCATCTTTTGTTATATCAACTTGAACACAACTACATGTTGTAGACTTGATAGCATTTATCACTGATGGGTGTTCCACGCAACTATAGACTATATTACCATTTTTATTTTTTACTGCTCTCTGTGCAATCCAATTGTTGGCCTCAGTAGCACCACTTACAAAAAATATTTCGCTAGACAAAACTCCTAGATTGTTAGCTACAAATTCTCTTGTTTTCTCAATTTTGTCCAATATCTCAATACTAGGGGTATAAAGAGCTGACGAATTGTACCAACTATATTGTTCTGCATCATTATAAGCCAAATTTACACTGTCAAATGGTCGTACAGTTGCTGCATTGTCTAAATAAATATATCTTTGAGAAGTAGTGTTTTGCATATAAAATACAATATTATTATAAAATATTTTGTAGAGATATGAGTATCTTAAACAATAAAATCAATTTGTATCTTGAATTGCTTTAAAGTATGAATCATTTCATCATTAAATTCACACAACATCAATATCCTTTGCCCTACATAATCAAGTACAATATAATATAGTTGTGAATTGCTATTGCAAAAAAATTTTAAAACTTTACATTTAAAATTAGAAAAATCTAGTTTATTATATTTTCCAAAACTCTTTATACTATACAATGGAGCTTTGTACTTAATTTTCTTAAGCTTATCTACACACAGTATTAGCAACCAACCATCTTCTACAATATATGCAAATTGTCTAACAATTGACAGTCTTTTGATATTGGCAATTATAATAAATACAACAAAAACCACAAACAAACAAAGGCTTAATAAAACTATAAGCCATTTGTATGGAATGTCAAACACAATAGAAATTAAAACAATTAATAAAGATATTGAGATTGCAAACTTTAAAAATATCAATAGAGTATTTATCAATCTCAATAATTGTTGACTATGAGTACTATAAAGATTTTGATTGACAACTCTTTGCTGACAGCTATACATTGTAAATTGTTCTAGTGTCATATTAAAAAATTTTTTAATTTATTTGACTACATTTGTAGATGTTTTGTTGCCTACAATCTTGAGAGTAAAAGTAAAAGCCGAACCCTCACCTAGATTGCTTTCTACCCATATTGTCTCTTTGTGATCTTCTATAATTTTTTTGACTATAGACAAACCTAATCCTGTACTAGGTTGGGTTTTGTTTGGTGTTCTAGCTTTGTCTACCATATAGAACTTGTCCCAAATAAATTGTTGGTCTTTCTTGCTTATACCCGAACCATTATCTTTTATTATTACATATACCCTTTTGTTGTGTACATAAGTATTGATATGAATTTTTGAGAAGTCAGGAGAATACTTTATAGCATTGTCTATTATGTTGATAAGTACTTGTACTATTTTTTCTTTATCAGCAAATACTATTATGTTAGGTACAGAAAAATTAGTGACAATTTGAGATTGTTTTTTTAATAGTGTTGGAGAAAACTTGTCTACAACTTGATTGATTGTTTCGTGTATCTCAAAACTACTTCTAACCAAGTCAATATTGCCATACTCCATTCTAGACAAATCCAACATGCTATTGATTAGTCCTGACAATCTTTTTGTCTCACCATAAACTATATTGAGGTATTTATCTTGTTCTTCTTTATTGTCTATAGTCCCATCTATAATAGCTTGCAAAAAACCTTGCATACTAGTCAAAGGCGATCTCAACTCATGAGAAGCACTAGCAACAAAAGATTTTCTCATTTCTTCTAAGTTTTGAAAGTCCAAAGCTATCTTGTTGATACTTTCTATTAGTTTGACTATACCAATCTCACCCTTGTGTATTTGCAATCTAGTAGAATAATTCCCTTTAGCAATAGCATCAGCACCCTTATTTATTTGATAAAGTGGTCTAAACAAAAATGAATAATCAATAATTACCCAAAGCACTATTAGACAAGCAGACAATACGCTGAGAACAATTATGACAATCATATACGAATTCTCAATGCCTGACATAGCCACTACCACAATAGATACCAACAACAAAAACAGTGTCATAGCCGTAAACAAAGTTGCCCTTGTTATATACTTTCTCATGATGCTTATTATAAATATATTATATCAATTTGTCAAATATTTTTTGTTGCAAGCAACTTTGTGTGATTACAAGTTTTAGTCATATTTAACACAAATAACCAAATTCATAAATAGAATTTGGTTATTTGTATTATTTTGTATTATTAAGTTGTTTTATTAAAAAGTATTCTCAATATATTCTACTACAGAAACATTGTCATTAGAAAGTGTAATTGGCTCATCATTACTATAATTACTTTTAATAAATATATTTGCATTTACGCAAATAGTAGGAATTTTTTGATCAAATAAATCTCTAAGATTTATTGCATCTCCCAAAACTAATTCAAATTTTTCTTTACCAACTTCTAATTTATTTTCTAATAAAGTAACTTTAACATCAATAACATTGTTACTAAAAGAGTCTAGACTCCTTGTTAATAATTTAAAAATTAAATTATTACTAGTATCTAAAAACTCAAATTCAACTTTATCTATATCTTTTATGGCATATTTTTGCTTGATAGTTATACCACCAAAATTAAATGTAAAAAATTCATTACCAGTAAGTCCTCCAAGATGATCAACTCTAGCTACAGCAATATTATCTATTGAAAAACTATCTGTAGGCGGAGTTGGCGATTCTTCACTGTCATCTAGCCTACCTACAACCCAAGTGTTGGCGTTAATGGTATAGATATCTAAATCTACAATTATTAACTCTGCATCAACTGTAGTTCTCGCTTTCCAAACATATTCATCAGTTTGCAAATCAACAAAGTTTTCTTTTAGTATGATTTCTAAAAAACTATCTCCCTTGACAATTGCTTTTTTGTTCTCCTTTCCATCTATAACAAAGTTGACTGTGTACTTATCTACATTCTCACCAATGTTTAGATCATACTCTCTACTATCCTTTAACCAAAGTACAGTATCTTGAATAACAATCTTATCAAAATTATATTTATCACCTTGAATATCATGCCAACTATAGTAATCTTTATCTTCTATATCTTTTAACCACTGCACAACAACTCCATCATTATTGTCCAAAAAATCTTGTATACTCTTACCATCTTCTACTAAAATATCATGAAACACATTATCATAATCATATGTATTTGCATCAAATAATACTACATGATAATTTTCGTCTTCAGCTCTCCATACAGCAAACAAGTCCATCTTTTTAGTTATTTCAAAATATACACCATTCCCATCAAGATCATCTTTGGCATAATATTTGCCACCTAGTTCAAATACATCTAGATCAAAATCATCCCTACTATCAGTCCAATATTCAAAAATATAACCATCTCTATCTTTTTCAATCAAATTATCAATTTCATCTTTATATACTTTCTCTCCGTGATTAAAAGAGCGTTTCTCTTTTGTTTGACCGTTAGTAAGCACCCCCCCCGTGCATTTATTTCCATTGTAATTAAATTATTTTCAGGTTTCAAATTTAATACAATACCAACCACAGCAATAGCCACTATTACAATTGCTAACAAGCAAAGAACGACTCTACGAGTTAGTATCTTCTTTTTAGTTTTTTCCATAAGTACTTCCTTTATATTTGTCAATCTACACTACTACGATGCAGATCTAATTACAAATCATTGTACCATACAATTGGACAAACTCAATTTATAAAATCAAAATTGCTATTTCCTATATTTTACATATCTTACAAATTTTGTCAATTTTAATTGAAATGGAGAATTGTTAATATTGAATCAATTAAACTAAAAATATCTACACCTAACATTTGACAAAGAGACAATAAAAAAACTGTCTTAATATATTATTTAAGACAGTTTTAATTAAGTTATTGTGCATGTTTGTTGCTAGTTCTAACACAACGAGTACACAAATAAGCTCTCTTTTCTACCCCATTGATAGTTACGATATCTTTTTTGTGTAGATTAACATCAAATGTCCTTCTAGTCCGTCTCTTAGAGTGACTTACATTATTCCCACTTGCCTTACCCTTGCCACATGCTTCGCATACTTTTGCCATTATTATTTTCTCCAAACTATTAACTAAAACAATATTAACATATTTTAAAGCAAATAGCAAGCATTTTTTGATGTTTACATACATTCTACAACAACAGTAATTCTTTCAAACTTATTTATACCAATCGTTGATTTTTTACTTTACAATTGACATGTTTGTTTTATTTAATGTAAAATATTAATTTTCTATCATATTGAATTTATTTAAAGTAGATATTTATATGGTTATATTAACCGTAATGTCAATAAATTGTCATAATTTAATATATTTATTCCCACACCTTTTTGATTTTTGTTCCTACTTCTAAAGGTATAGACAACTCTATTGCACTATTCATATTCTGTTTTAATATTTCTGCAACTTGATTTGTTTGGTCATCTCTACATTCTACAATCAACTCATCATGTATTTGATGTATAAGATGTGCATCATAGTCCCTAATTGCACTATGCACCTTTAACATAGCCAATTTGATAATATCACTAGCACTACCCTGCATAGGCATGTTCATAGCTATGCGCTGCCCATGTTGTCTTATAATATTCTTGCTACTTTTTAGTTCGGGTATATACCTAATCCTACCTAACATGGATTTAATATATCCATGTTGTGTAGCGTATTTTACACACTCATCTAGATACAACTTGACTGTACTATATTTTTCAAAATAAGTATTGATATATTCTTTGGCTTTACTTACAGATATTTTCAAATCACTAGCTAAACCAAAATCACTTATACCATATACTATACCAAAATTGACAGCCTTAGCTGCTCGTCGCATTTCACTTGTTACCTGTTGCAATTCTACTCCAAATACAACACTTGCAGTAGTTGTATGTATATCTACGCTATTTAGATATGCATCACACATAATTTTGTCACCACTCAAATGAGCTAACAACCTTAATTCTATTTGATTATAATCTGCAAACAACAAGCTATAACCTTGTCTTGCCACAAAAGCTCTCCTAAGATTTCTACCCTCTTGTGTTCTTACTGGGATATTTTGCAAATTAGGTTCGTTGCTACTCAATCTACCTGTAGCAACTGACATTTGTCTAAAATCTGTACGAACGATACTAATAGTATCATTATTACTCAACATATCATCTCTATCAAAACCAGCAGCTTTCAACAAACCATCTACATAAGTACTATTAAGCTTTGCCAATTCTCTATACTTTAGCACTAAAGATATTATTCCTGTATCATCTTGTACATCTCTAAGTATATCCGCAGATGTTGACAATGACTTAGGTTTTTTGTAGGGATACTCCAACTTCATATCTTCAAACAAAACTTGAGCCAATTGTTTTGGGGATTGTACATTAAATTCCTTACCTGCTAACACCTTTATTTGAGTAGCCAAATCTTGCAATTGACAAGTATATTGATTTTGGAGTTTTCTAAGAGTTGAAATATCTATAGCAAACCCTCGTTTTTCCATAAGATACAAAACCCTAACTAATGGCAATTCTATGTCATAATACAATTCTTTCAATCCTAATTTGTTGAGTTGATTGTCTAGCTTGTCCCAAATGCAATATATTCCAAAAGCTATTTCATTGAGTGAAATATCATAATATTTAATCCAATCCAATACCGTATCACTGCTATAATTTATATCTATCAAATATTGCATCAACCTAATATCAAAAAACTTACACGAAGTATTGTCACCCAACTTGTGCATAAATAGCTTTGCATCATAAACTACAACATTACAATTAGAATTATACAAACACTTAAGCAAACTAAAATCATTATTTAGTAAGTTTACATCTATTGTATATTGAATTGATATTTCTTGTTCTAAACTATCTCTCAAGCAAAATTGAATATTATTTGATTCTATATGCAAATAAACATAAGAATATTGCAATTTCCAAATATCATCAAGTTGTATCAAACTTTCAAGAGTAACTATTTTGCAAGGCAACTTTGAGATAGAATCTTCAACACTATTGGATACAACAATGTCTTGTACTGTATTCTCAAATAAATTAGTCCTCTTTAAAAAACTATTAAAAGACAACTTGGCAAACTCTGATTTGATACTGTCACTAAAAGGAAACTTAATCAATGCTTTATCCAACTCAAAATCTATTTCAATATCAGTAACTATAGTTGCAAGTTTGTACGACATATATGCACTATCTCTACCTATAGTTAATTTGCTTTGTTGTTTACCTACAATACTGTCCAAATTTTTGTAAACCCCATCTAAAGTACCATATTTTTGCAACAAATTCAAGGCAGACTTATCCCCTATTCCCGCAACTCCGGGGATATTGTCAGAAGCATCTCCACACAAAGCTTTATAATCTATTATTTGAGATGGCGTCAATCCCCATTCTTCCATGAGTGCAATACTGTCCATAGTTTTTATATCAGTTATGCCTTTTTTGGTTAACAATACTGTAGTATTTTCATCTATCAATTGCAAACAATCTCTATCAGAAGTGACTATATAGCTCTCAACCCCTCGTATTATCTTAGACAACGAACCCAACAAATCATCAGCTTCAACTCCTGACTGTTGCACAATGCATATTTCCATCATTGTAAGCAAGTCTTTTAGCAAAGGAAGTTGTACTTTCAAGTCATCAGGCATTGCCTTGCGTGTACCCTTATAGTCAGCAAATTGAGAATGTCTAAAATTAGGACCAGGCATATCAAAAGCTACTACCATATACTTAGGTTGATACTGTTCAATGAGCTTAATCATCATAGAGACAAATCCATATATTGCATTACTAGGAGTACCATCTCTAGCATTCATAGTTGGTAATCCATAAAATGCCCTATTTATCAAACTATTGCCGTCTATAAGAATCAATTTATCCATAACAAAATTATAACCCAATTTCAACAAAATAGCAAGCTAGATACCAATAAAGCATATTATACAAATCAACAAAAATCAAGGGTAATTGCAAAATATACAACTACCCTTTATCTTTGGTACACATTTGATAAGCTACCAACAACTGCGTGTGCTACTACCACACTCACCACTATCTTGGCTGTCATTGCAATCATTGCCATGACTTCTACCACAATTGCAACTCCGTCTCCTATTGCTATCTCTAAAATTACATCTCTCTGCTCTACCTGATAGTTGCACCCTTATTCCACCCAATTGCATTACATTTTCAAACTCTACAATTTGACAACGACCATTTTTGTCTACACAAACCTCTCTACATGTCAATTCGCCATTAAAATCATTGTGTGTTGTCAATTGCTTAAGAATGTACCTACCCATTGGTAGACCCTCAAAATCTATCTCGCCATTGCAATTGGTGCAACCTGTAGCAATTTGCCTACCACAGTTGTCAAACAAACCAAATTTAACGCCTTCTAATCTAGTATTTCTCATTATCTTATACTCCTTGCATAATTGCCTAATTTGAAGTTTCGCATCATTTCTTACAAACAAACTTTTGCAATGTTCATAATTGTGCTATTGCTTTTGGCTAATTATGTACTATGCAACATTTGTTAGAAGACATAGTACATTATATTTACAAAAGGCTAATTATGTGATATCATTAATATAAAGTATGACAAAAATTTGGGCAAAAATAATAAAAGATCAACGCACAATATCCAACAAAATAATTGCAATTGACGAACATTATCACTCATCTAAGCTATTTAACTTTATGGTACAAGTATGTTACGAACTAGACATTCCTACCCCTACAGTGCTATATAGTCACAAATACAACTTTACCAATTTTAATATTACTAAGTTTAAAAGTACGGACTTTGTAGAAGAAGTTGATTTTGATATGCTTACTATAGAAGCTGTTTTTGATAAATAATTTATATTACATACAATTTTTGTTTATTATTTAAAATTGAATATTTGTATACTTATCTACAAATACTAATGAAATGAAAAAAAACAATTGCAATACAAAAACACCAAACAAAACTAGCAATAAACCTAATATTGAACACAGTCTAAAAAACTGCTCAGGAGTAACAGGAAAAATAGTAGAACGCTCTATAGCAGATACCAATACCAATGACACAGGTATGAGACATCAATAGTAGTTTACAACACTATTTTGTTGATATTATAATTACAACAAAAGCAAAAAAATTTATCAAACTAAAACTAGTTATCAAATATAATCTTGATAACTAGTTTTGTATTTAAATTATAATTAACGAACAATGTTGTTTGCAAATCAACTATTGTCATATTTAATTGCTATAGACCAATATTTGTCAAAACTAAATTTAGTAAATTTGTCCATAAAAAAACCATCTCTACTACTTAGCTCTAAACTAACTATATTATGGTTGCGATCTTTGGTTGCAAACTTGATTTTAGACAATGTAGCATCTATCACATTTAATACATTAATTTCTTTTCTAGTTCTATCATTGAGTAAAAGGGTAAATGTCTCATTTAAAAGTTCTTTTGGCAAGTCCAAACAATAAAATTTTGATGTCTTGTTCTCACTACAATATACAATATTTTTGCTTATCCTTACTCCATTTTTCACGCATAATGTTATGGCATCATTGCGAGACAAAGCTCCAACAACATCTCTCAATACAGCTTGTTGCTTTGGTTTTGTTTGTTCAATTACTTCTTCTTTGACAATATTTGTAGATGTATTGCTAAAAAAATTATCTGTAGATTTTTTAGTAATTTGTATATTAAAGAGAGAGATTATTTCATTCCATTCATCTTGACTTATTCTTGTATCAAAATGAGCTCTCAAAAGTTCGTGTACTAAATTTGCATTAATACTATTCAAAACAGTCTCTTTACGCTTGTTTTTCATAGCTTCTTGATGAGAATTATCTACAACATTGATACGATAGTTTTTATATTTTTGTATAAACTGCTTAACTATATTCTTGTCAAAGTTGTCTTTAAAAAACATCTCTATAAATCTAAAACCAGCCCAATTATCTTTTACCAAATCTATCTCAATAAAACCTTGTTCTACATAACCACTATAATCGTATATATATAGCTTATCCGCAACAATAAGCCCTAAATCCATATTAAAAAATCTCAAAGTACTATACAATTTTTCTTTCAAATTAACTATATATGTTTTTGTATCTCCAAGTTTGATATAACAAAAAAATGCATCTTGCATCTTGCTTTTTATTGAAAAATCTATCACGGCATCAGCTGCGTTCAAACTACCCATTCTATTGACAAAAATATCCCCATTTACAGCACTATATCCAAGCACTCTACCGAAGATAGATTCCCAATTACTTTGAACAGATCCAGACATCATGTTGAGA
The DNA here is from genome assembly GCA_009787385.1 of Bacillota bacterium. GTDB lineage: Bacteria > Bacillota > Clostridia > Christensenellales > Pumilibacteraceae > WRGC01. Next base: position 9,414 of record WRGC01000022.1, on the reverse strand, counting down.
GATTTGTTGTGTATATCTACCAACAAATTCCAAGCATCACTAATTGTCATACTACCTCCCCATAAAAATATTTATACTAGGTAGTATATATGCCACCAATTATAATAAAACTATGGCTATTATCATACATTTCTAGTACATGTACTAATATTATACCATAAATAAATAAAACTTAAAAGTGTTTACAAACTATTGCCAATTGTTAATATATTACAAATAAAATATTAACAATTAGCGAAGTTGCAAATTAACCTAGCCAATCAGGCAACAAATCCTTTAATTTATCCATAATTGTAATCCCCTTTACTTCATCTATACTATACAATTCTTGTTCAAATAGTGGTCTATCATGTAGAGTTATTATTATTCTACCTACTTTTTGGTCTTTTTTTATTGGAGCTTTTATTTTGTCAAACTCTACTAGTTTTTTTATTTCAGGTATTTCATCTTTTCTTAAAGGATAATAAAATGACTTTTGGCTATATGCTCCTACTTGCTCCTGCCTTCCATTCTCTATATTTGCTTGTCCAGCATAACAATAACTCTCTAATATATTAACTAAACTATAATTGTCAAAAGCTTGTTGCATCAATGCTCTACATTCTTCAAACATTGGACCACAGTTAAGTACAACACACACTACTTGCATACCATCTCTAGTTGCACTAGATACAAGACATCTACCTGCCTTTTTTGTAAACCCTGTTTTGACACCATCTCCCCCATCAAATGTATGCAATATCTTATTTTTGTTTTTTATTGCATGTTTCCATCCTTTTTTAGGTCTATCTACAGTATGTGATTTTGTAGCTGAAATCTTTTTAAAAGTTTCGTCTTTCATAGCATATGTACTAACCAATCCCAAATCATATGCTGTAGTATAATGATTGTCATCATGCAACCCATGTGGATTGACAAAATTACTATTCAAAGCTCCCGCTTCCTTGGCAGTATCATTCATGAGCTTGGCAAAGTTAGGCACACTTCCACCTACATAAATAGCCAAAGCTACTGCTGTATCATTTCCTGATTGCAACATTAATCCATACAACAAATCCAAGACTTTTATTTGTTCCCCTAACTCTAGATATATACTACTACCCTCTACACCTACAGCCTCTTTGGGTACAGTTACTATATCATCAAGATTAGCGTGTTTTATTACAGTAATTGCTGTCACAATTTTAGTAGTACTTGCCATGTATCTCTTACTATAAGCATTTTGTTGTTTTAGTATTCTATTTGTACTTGCTTCTAATACTATCATACTAGATGCACTACTAGCATGAGCGTCTATTGCTTGCGGAAAATATCCCCATATTGCTACACAACTAGCAAATAAAAAGATACTAAATAATATGTATTTAATATATAAACTGCATGCCTTTTTATTCATGTTTCACCTAATAATTTATAACAATCAAAAATAATTTCTATGACAATATTGTGTAGATAACACTTGATATAAGTCAAATTATACAACACAATTATCATTATTATTTAAAAATTTTTTTAAAGTCACAATATTGTTGTGACTACTCTTTTTTTACAAAACCCTTAATCAGACCTGGTATCATATCAATAATTTTTGAATACGCATCATCTTGTTCGTCAATATTAATCATCTTTATTGTCTTACCATCATTTATCAAAAATCCAATAGGTACTACAGACAATCCAGCCCCAGAACCTCCTGCAAATGGATAATCCAAATTGCTGCTTTTGGACATATCACTATACTCACCACCACCTGTCACAAACCCCATAGCTACACGGCTCACAGGTATTATACTAACCCCATCTGCTGTTGTAACTGGATTGCCTATGACAGTATCAGCATCAATTATTGTCTTAATTTTATTAAAGGCATTATCCATTATCCGTTCTATTGGATGTTCATTGTTGATACCTACCATTTTGAGTTCTCCTTATACTTTGACATACAAATTTTTTTACAAAAATAGTATATTAATTTCATACTACTTTTGCAAATTTATGCTTCACTAATTAGTGACAACTTCCTCTTTTCTTTTTTTCGTTTTGTCAATAATTGTACTAGCGTACCATATATAATATCCGCAATATTGATTTTGAGTATACACAAAAACTGTATATTAAATATGTTCTTTTCATACAAAGGCAAAAATTTTTCTTCAGTTCTTATGCGTTGCCATGATTTTACATAAGATATAAATGCCGTATAAGCTATTCTAAAGATAGACAACCCAATAGCTGTAAAAATAGCATCAGACTTTCTACCTATTTCTACTTTGACAAAACAATCACTAACTCGCAAATTGCCCAAAACAGAACCCGTCATAATACTTACTATACTTTGAGAATCTGTTGTATCTGTAGTCAAATTTACTTTACCCAATACTTTTTTTGATTTAAATCTCTCTATATATACTGTATTAATGCTACCATTTTGTTCTAATCTAAGGTTTAATCTAAATATTCTAATACCCAAAAAGTACAATTTGGCAGCTCCACCATGTACAAACATGTCAAGACGCCCATCTATATGAAATCCCAAAGGCAAAATAGATATAGACAATACAATCAATACAACAACCATACTCATTAGCATTGTATTAGTATGGTATTATACAATACTTTTTATGTATGTTTGAGAGTACAAAAAATAGGAAGTATATGTACACTTCCTATCAATTTTTGCTCTATAATCAAAATATTTTGTGTCATGTCAAAAAATATTTTTTGTCGTCAATTACAATTTTTATCAAATAAATCTCCTATCTTCTTTGCTCATATCTGGGTGATATCTATAAAATATTTGATCAAAGTTGACACCTACACTATCAGTTGACATAGATGTATTTTTGAACACTGCAAATAATGGCTTTGCCTTTGCTATCTCTGTTACCACACTTTCTGTTATGTTGTCATCAAATGTTGCTATCAATTGGTTGTCATTGACAAAATACACTGTCTTGTTTTGTATTTGTCTAATATCTATATGGGCATCTAAAGTTATGCCAATTTCCAACATTGTTTGAAATAACAAATCTACAGTCGTACGATCTTGCTTGACATTGTCAATCATATCATCAAGCAAAATTTGTGTGTATTCTTATGGAGTATAGTACACATCTTTCATATTGCTACTGTCAAGCTTTAATACTCTAAAACCTATATCTAGACTATCTATTGATTGCTGATTACTCATTTAATTTCTCCTTTTTGTTGTATATAGTTATGCAACCCTATTTATATGTTGCTTCAAGTTGAATTGGTTGTACTGTTGTATGCAACGAGTCATCATGTTGTACAATACCCATTACACCATATTGTTGAATAAACTGTATTTATTTTCAAAATTATCAAAGCGTTATTTGCATCTTATTGTATTGCATGTTATTTATCATCTATTCTACATACTACAAAACAGACAAATACTTGTCCAATGATTTTTCTGCCAATTCAAAAATCATAGCTACAAGGCTAGTATAATCATTGGTAGTATGTGCCGTATCAAGTGCATCATAATATTTCAACCTTTGTTCTTTTGCAATTACAATTGGCGGATAACCATTTTTGATAGCTACAAAATTCATAAGTAGTCTTGCCGTTCTTCCATTGCCATCTACAAATGGATGTATTTTGACAAACTCTCCATGCAACAATGCACATACAACAAGTTGATGTTGCTTTTGAGTCCACTTATCTAAGTCTACCATCAACTGCGACATAAGTTGATGTACAACAATTGACCTAGGGGGTATATGACTAGCTCCTGATATCAATACATCAATATTGCGATATTTGCCTGCGTTGTGAGTATCTATTTGTTTTAGTACTAAATAATGTATATTTTTTATATCTCGTTCTATAAGTGATTTAGGTTCAAGTATCAATTCTTCTATATACAGTATTGCTTCTTTGTGGTTTATAGCTTCTAGATGTTCACTTATTGTTTTTCCACCTACTGTAATACCTTCCAATACTACTTTGGTTTCCTTTAGAGTTAGAGTATTTCCTTCTATAGCATTGCTATTATATGTCCACTCTACCAACCAATTTTCTCTCAAACTATTGAGAGTAGCTTGTGGCAATGGTCGTTTAGAATTGAGTTGTGCCAACTTTTTATCAACTATTTTCAAGTTGTTTGGCATACTAAAAAACAAATTTGAATTGTCAATTTTTATTATCTTTGTCATCTTTCTGTCCCAAAATTTTGGCAACTGCTTGTTGGTATTCTTCCTTTATTTTCTTACCCGCTCGCCTTATGCGTTCCTTGCCTATCTCACATATATTGCTATATCCTGCTTTGTATGCTTCACTATTGTTGTCTATCAATTCGGGTAGTTGAACACAAATAAACTTGCGATTGCCTACCGTACTTGGATCAACTCCGTCCTTTATTGCTTGCAACTTCTCTTCTGCATTTAGTTGCATTACGGCATGTGCTGTAGTTGCACTACCGCTAAAAAAATCTAGGACTATGTCCCCCCCCCGTAGAATACTGTACTATCTTTTTTATCAATTCAGTTGGTTTAGTATATTCAAACAAGCCCCGTTCTTTAAAAAGTTCATCAAATGACTTTTTTGAATTATCATTTGAATATTGATTTAAAGTAAATTCCAATGTGGATAATGGCTTTGTTCTATTTATTCTCACAACTTCATAGTGTTTTAAAACTTTTTCAATTGTTGCTTTTTGATAAGTTTTTGTATAAATTCTACTGCGTCCATTTAAGTTGCTCTTAACAACAACAAAACCTTTTTCATATGCTATATTAAATAGTTCTTTGCTCCATCTCCATCTCCATCCCCAATCCGCTCTTCCGTGATTTCCTTGTTGTCTCTTTATATATTCTATTTCATTACCACCTGCATAATAAGTTATCCCATCTATAATAATAGGATAATCTAGCGACTTTACATAACCTAAACTATCATAATCAAGCGTCTGATTAAGCTTATAATATCCACGCTCTTCAAAATATTCATCTTTATTTGAATAACCATCATCATTATGGTCAGGGGCATAAAGCTTAAGTTCTACTCTATCTCTTGAGTAAACTAAAATAAAATCATGATTTTTTGCTATAAAATCTGATGATTTTCCACCTTTTTTTGTTACTCTTGGAAAATCTCCAACAAAGTTTCCCGCCCCAAATATCTCATCACAAACCTTTCTCAAATTGTGTACTTCGTTGTCATCTATACTAACAAATATCACTCCATCTTCTGTCAATAAGTCTCTTGCTACTTTTAATCTAGGATAAATCATATTTAGCCAATTTGTATGAAATCTACCATTGCTTTCAGTATTTTGAAAAAACCTATTGCCATACTCATCTACTTGCCCACTTTTTTCTATATACTCTTCTTTGTCCATAGAAAAATCATCATCGTATACAAAGTCGTTGCCCGTATTGTAGGGCGGGTCAATGTATATTATTTTAATCTTATTTTGATATGATTCTCTCAATATCTTTAAAACATCCAAATTGTCTCCCTCTATATAGAGATTTTGAGTTGTATCAAAATTTATTCCGCTAGTGCTACAATATGCGTTGCCATTTGAATCTTCTCCAGTAGCAATGGTTTGGTCTTCAACAACTGGACGAAGAGTTTTTGTAGTTGGTTGATTTGCCAAAAAAATTGATTTATACTTGTCTGGCCAATTCATGGTATACCTTTGTATACTATCATCAACTACAATAGATTGTTTGCTCAATTCTTGTTTTAACAAATCAAAATCAATCGCTTGTTGTATATCACCATCTTCATCTATTGCTTCAGTTATACAATTTGGGAAAAAACTTGAAATTATTTCTATATTTTGTTTTGTTTTATCTATACTAGTCATTGTCAACTTTGTCATTTATTTTTATCCCTTATCATTTTTCATTTTTATTAATCAAAGTTTGTCCAGTACATATCTATACCTTTCATAATGCCACAATTAAATCATAATCACTCAATCTGTCCCATTACCTCTAACAATGTTTTGTAGTCTGCTACATTGTGATACCTTACATGATTGGTTTGACTTATGTCTAACAATGTTGTTTTGCTTGTATTGTACAATGACTTTGCTGACTGTATTTTGGCTTTTTCTATTGGGCGTATACTTAGACTGTCCATTGTACCTTTAGTCTCAGCTATAAAATAAATATGTTTTATTCCGGACTTGTCACAAAATACTATAGCCCAATCAGGGTTGTAATCTCCCATAGGTGTTGGTATTCTAAATGCATTTGGCAATTTGGCATATACAGATACCTCACTTGCACTGTCAAGCTCTTTGCTAAACCTTTTTTCTACACTCTCATCTGCACTACCATCTGCCACAAAATAGTTGGTAATACTCTTTTGTCCATTTACAATCTTTTTTATATCTGCTCTGCTTTGTCCTAGTGTAAAAATATTGTCTTCATATTCGCCATCTATTTGGTTGTACACTATGTGATTGACAACCATTGTTGCTTTTTCATCATTGATATACGACGCTACTTTGACAATAAATTCTTCTGGATTTATTGCAAATTGACAAAAAGCCTTAGCACCAATTCCCTTTAATATCTCACATATGGTTTGTCTTGTGAGACTTGTTGCACTACACAACTTCCCAAGCAAGTCATATTTTATTGTACTACTCTGTATTGAAAGGTCTTTGGTTGTAGTTTTGGCGTCACTAAACTGCAACTTGTCTATATTTTGTTGCACAATCCCAATTGTGTACTTAGGTCTACTTACAAACAAATCACTATCTATTTTGAGTATAGCATTTTGTATCAGTTCTTTTGAATCAAACTCAACTGTATAAGCATATTTTTTGTTTATTTGCTTCCACATTTGTCTAAACTTAGCAAAGTTTTCGTCTTTTATTTGCAATGGTGGTGCTTTTGTACCAACATCATCTATTTCAATAGTCCTATTGTCAACAATATCTTTTATCAAATTGATGATAGCTGTTGCTAAGGGTTGCAATTTTGTAGGCATTTCAACAAGCCCATTTTGAGTATTCAATTCTTGCTTAATCTTTGGTGTCAACTCTCCTTTTTCGTCTATATATTGATTGTCTTCTAGATATACCAATATGCGTGATGCTATGCTATCATCAACAACAACCTTATTCCCTTGATTGTCCAACAATGACTTACCTTTCCAATACTCTACAGAAATCTTGATAGGTCTAATGTGCAATGCATCACTCCACTCTTGTTGCAATCTACTTGCAACTTTAGCAAAACTACTTTCTGTGACAAAAGTCAATTTGTTGACATCAAAAAAATTAATTTTTGGATAAGTACTATCCATTCTCTCACCAAAACAATTGACTGCAATTCTCAATCCTCTACCTATTTCTTGCCTCAATCTTATATTCTTGTCATCAAGTGGCAATGGCTTTAACGCACATATTTGAAAGACATTTGGATTGTCCCAACCTTCTCTCAAAGCAGAGTGACTAAAAATAAATCTAGTAGGTTCTTCAAGACTAAGCAATCTCTCTTTGTCTTTTAGTATCAAATCATAAGCAGATATATCATCACTTTCCTCTTTACTTTTGCCCTTAATGCTATCTACGAACCTTTCTTTTCCACCTTTTTTATCTATACTAAAATACCCTTTGTGAGTATCTTTGGTTGCAATCTTTTTGAGATAACTACTATAATTTGGATTGTCTAGAGTGATATATTCGTTGATAATTTGATTGTACTCTTCTTCAAATATTATTGCATATTCACCCATTTCATCGGCTTGGTCATAATCTCTATAATTGATTACTTCATCAATAAAAAATAAACTGAGTACTTTGATACCCATCGCAAACAAATCTCTTTCTTTTTCAAAGTGGCTTCTTATAGTTTCTCTTATTTGTATTCGTCTTATATCTTTTGCGTTTACGCTACCCAAAGCTTGTCCAGCAAAAAGCTTTTGCCCACTACTAAGTTCTATGCAACTGTCTTGTGCATTTATTCTTACAATACTATATCCTTGCTTGTATTGTTCTAACTTGCTTTCTTGATATATGTCATCATCTACTCTAAACTTGTGTATTTGTTTTTTGATATGCTCTTTGTATTGTTTTTCAAATTCCAAACTTGCACAAGGCTTGCCATTTGAATCCCATTCAATACGACAAAGATGCAAATATCCATTTGTACCCGTACGATTTACCATTTCTATACCTTTTACTTCTACTTTTTTGACCAACTTATTTTTGTAAGCATCAAAGGCATCTAATACATAAATTGTATTGTTCTTGTTTTTGTGTGTAGCACTAAAATTGAGTACAAAAAGCGGATTGAATTTTTGTAGACTTTGCATATTCAAAACAGTATCTTGTTTTTGTGGCTCATCTCGTATTATAATTGGTCTATTTTTGGCAATAACATCTATAGGTTTTCTACTACAAAATTCGTCAAGTTCTAGATAAATACGCTTTGCACCTTCGCCTCTAGCATTGAATGCTTGAACATTGATTATCATCACACTTATCTCATTTTTCTTAGCAAAGTCATCAATATTTTTTAGTCCTCGCTCGCTACTGTCATATACAAAAGGCTTAACTGTTTTGCCAAATCTATGTTTGAAATGTTCTTGTGTCATTTCAAAACTCTTTTTGACCCCCTCTCTAATGGCAATACTAGGCACTACAATAATAAACTTAGACCAACCATATTTTGAATTGAGTTCAAAAATACTTCTAATGTACACATATGTTTTGCCTGTACCTGTTTCCATTTCTATGTCAAGAGATACCTTTCCCAAAGATTGTACAAGCTTCTTGCACTGTGCAATATTGTTGTCTATTTGTATTTTGTTTATATTGTCAAGCAATTCTTGGTTATCAAGTACAATATTAGCATTGCCAAAGCCAAGCAAGTCATTTTGATTATAAAAATCTTGATTGTCAAAAAAATTGGCTTGATTTGTATCCCGTTTGGCAATTATTCCCAAATCTCTTTGATACTTGTCCATATCCATTTTGGGTTGCCCTTCAAATACTTTTATAATATTGTCTACTGCTTGCAATTGGTAAGCTTGTTCTTTAAATCTAATTTTCATTTGTACTCCATTATATACAAATTGTCTATTATAATTCAATTTATGTTTAACTAATTTGATGTTGTCTATGTTTATAGATTATTATCTCTTTGAGACAAAATTTTGGCAACTGCTTGTCTATACTCTTCTTGTATTTTTTTGCCTGCTCTCCTTATGCGTTCCTTTCCTATGTCACAAATTGTCTTGTAGTTGCTATCGTTGCCTACTACTTCAGGTATTTGTACCATTACAAACTTGCGATTGCCTACAGTACTTGGGTCAATTCCGTCTTTTATTGCTTGCAACTTGTCTTCTGCATTTAGTTGCATTACAGCATGTGCTGTAGTTGCACTACCACTAAAAAAGTCTAGAATAATGTCGCCCCCCCCC
>WRGC01000021.1 GCA_009787385.1 Bacillota bacterium | reverse complement strand
CTTGCTCCTTGCTCCTTGCTCCTTGCTCCTTGCTCCTTGCTCCTTGCTCCTTGCTCCTTGCTCCTTTAATATACATATAATAAATATTCTAGATAAATTTTATGTAGATTGTAGAGAGTAAGATAGTTGGGTGATAAAGAGTTAGCAGTGTAGGCAACAAGTGAATATACAAGCGATGTCTTCTAAGATAAATAAATTTTAGGGGATTTTTTGTATGAAAGGTACAAATAAGTTATGGCAGCCAATGGTTGTATTAGCATTGGTAGTTGTATTGTTGGCGTCAACAATAGCAACAGTAATAATAGCAACACAAAGCAACGCAGAGCAAAATGTTGGTTATTATAGTGTAAGAGACATAGAAATGTCACAAGATGGACAGGAATATGTGAGAGACTTCAAGAATTATAATTTTGAAGCTACAGAAACTAGAGCAAGTTTTGGTGGGACGGTGTCACTAGTTAGAGAACGGATAAAAGCTGCCAAGGGTGATGATATTTTTGTAAACAATTATATCAACAACATTACGGTTGATTTGGATAGTTGGTTTGATATGCAAATGTTTCAATATCATTTTGCTTTTAAGGTGCTAGATGAGTACGGCAATATATTGTATGAGATGTCATCTGTTACAGATGGTGAGGTAGATGCTCAAGGTAAGTTGCAATTGTCAATAATTGTAGATGGACAAAAGGTATATTTAGAAGATATGCTAGAAGAGAGCAATCAAGCTAGAGGCTGGTTTGATTGGTTGGGTGATATAATAGACAATATAGTAGATGGTATCAATAATATAATAAATGATATCCTTGATGCTATAATAGAGGGATTTAAAGATTTTATAGTAGATGGAATAAAGCACATAATATTTGGTGGTTGGGAAATTATAGCAGATACAGCAATAAAAATAAAATGTGTAGCCAATGCCGAACATAATGCTAAATTAGAAAAAGATGGCAATGGTGTAAGCATAGGAAATTATATTTATTACCAAGGTGAGAGTGGTAAGAGTGGGTACAAGAGTGCGGACTATTGGTATGGCTTTCAAGTATTTAGTCAAAATGGTTGTGGAGTAGCATCATTGTACAATTTGTTGAAGAGATTGGGTAAGGCACAACCATTGTCCTTAGTGATATATGAGTGTGAGTATTGGGAAATAGAGATTACCGAGGCACTTGGATTTTTTGGTACAGATCCATATGAGATATGGAGATATCTAGACAAGAAAGGAATAAGTCATAGTAGCATGTATACAAGTTATGATTCTTTAAAGAATGCAGTAGCAAGCAAGAGAGATGCCAAAATAATAATGTCAGGATTTAATGGCTCTAATATAGCAGAAGGTGCACATATTTATTTGGTAGAGAAAGACAGTACAGATACAGCAACTCCTTTTCATGGGTATAATTATATAGATAAATATGATGTGGAAAGAAAGACATCTCTAGATAACTTTAAACAAGATGGAATGTTTATGGTGGGATATATTATTTAGTGTATGGTGCAAGATAATGTTGTTAAGAAGCAAGTTAGTGTTGTTAAAATAGTATTGCTTGCAGGAGTATTTCCAATAGTGTTAATTTCGGTAGCTTGTATAGGCTTTTTGTTTCTATCAGTTAATTTTTTTAAAAAACATCTTCCATGGGAATATGAGATAGGTAAATGGATATCCCAAACACCACATATGGAATTTGAGGCTACTACTTTGAGACAAGAAGATATTTATGGGTATTTAATAGATAAAAATGGAGATTTAATCACAGTGGAGATGCAAACTAGAATACAACAAGGTTTAGTTGGTGTTTTTAGTTATGATGCAGATAATAAAGAAAGAATAAGTTTGTTTGATGCTAGAATTGATATTGTTGATAATGGATTTGTATTAACAATAAAACAAAATCAAGATTATATCTTCAACAATGAGTATCCATCAATCACATTTTACAAAGTTTAAGTAGAGATATTTATAAAAACTAAAGAGATGTTGCTTAACTTTAAGCAACATCTCTTTGGTGGTATGTTTATGGTTGGATATATTATTTAGCATGGTGGCATATGGTAGAGAAAAATTGTGTTAGAAAGAAAAATAATGTTGTTAAGATAGTATTGCTAGCAGGAGTATTGCCATTTATTTTTATTTCTGGGTCTTTGATTTGTGGTATAGTTTTGTTGGGTAATTGGTGGTACAATAATCCCAATGTTCCTTGGATGCGTGAGACCGGCAAGTGGGTATCTCAAACACCATATATAGAGATAGAGTCTACAAGTCTTGGGAAGGAAGAAGTTTATGGACAACTACAAGATAAAGATGGCAATTTGATTGATATAATAATTTTGTTTTGGAGACCTCGTTATTCTGTTACTTTTTTTATTGACTATGGTATTGGGATAGATGACAAGAATAGATTATTTGATTCTGGATTAGATGTTGTAGGTGGGGGCTTTTTGTTAACTCATGTAAAGATTGGTTATGATACATCATTTAATTATGATTTAGTATTTAATGAGAAGTACGAACAGTTTACTTTTTATAAAGTTTAATCAAGAAAAATAAAGGTATGTTCATTGTGGGATATATTATATTTAGTGTATGGTGCAAGATAATGTTGTTAAGAAGCAAGTTAGTGTTGTTAAAATAGTATTGCTAGCAGGAGTATTGCCATTTGTTTTGATTTTTGGTAGTTTAATTAGTATTATATTATTGTTATATAATCAGTATAGTAATCCTATTATACCATGGAAAGATGAGATAGGAAATTGGGTATCTCAAACTCCATATATAGAAATAGAGTCTACAAGTACGGGGTTATACGAAGTATATGGCCAGTTGGAAGATAGAAATGGAAATTTGGTTAAAATAAGAATGTCGTATTGGATACCTCGTCATTGTGTATTTGTTGCTAGTTATGACATAGATACTGAAGAAACAGAAAGTTTATTTAGTGCAAGTATGAAAATTTATGATAGTGGTTTTATACTGTCCATATATAAAAATAATGATTATGTATTTGACAATGAATATCCATCAAACACATTTTACAAAGTTTAAGTAAAGATATTTACAATAACCCAAATAACAAAAATGCCTTACTTTGCATACATTGCAATAGTGAGGTGTTTTTTATATGACTGTCGGTGTTTTTTTTGGTGGCATGTCTTGTGAACATGATATAAGTATTATTACGGGTATGCAAGTGGTGAGTGCATTATTGCACAAATATAATATTATTCCAATATATATAAGTCATAATGGTGAGTGGTATACAGGCAAAAGATATTTTGATATAGACAATTATAAGGATAAGTCAAAACTTAAGGGATATAGAGTTTTTTTAAAAGCTGGTGACAACATGCTATACCGCAAAAGGGGCAAAGTTAAGGCAAAGTTAGATGTTGCTATTGTTTGTTGTCATGGTCTAAATGGCGAAGATGGTACATTGCAAGGATTGTTGCAACTATCCAAAATACCTTATAGTGGTAGCGGAGTATTGGCAAGTTCGGTAGGTATGGACAAAGTTACGATGAAGAAGATATTTGAATTTCAAGGTTTGCCTTTATTGCCATATGTAAAAATTGATCGCAATCAATATGAACATGACGAAATAAATGTATTGGATACAATAGAAAGTAAATTAGAATACCCTTTAATTATCAAACCTAGCAACTTGGGGAGTAGTATTGGTATAAGCGTAGCTCAGGATAGACAACAGTTGTTGCAAGGACTAATAGTGGCTTTTGAATGGGATAATACTATAGTTGTAGAGCATGCCCTTGTTGATTTTGACGAACTTAATTGTGCTGTATTGGGTGGAGCAAAGTTTGAAACTATATGTAGTGAGATAGAACAACCCAAGGGTTTTGATGATTATTTGACATATGACAACAAATATATTGCTAGCAACAAATATTCTACACGCAATATACCTGCCAATATTTCAATAGAAGTAAAACACAAAGTTCAGTCTATGGCAAAAGATGCATTTTGGGCATTGGATTGTAGTGGAGTGGCAAGGTGTGACTTTTTGTTGAAAGACGATGAGTTGTATATCAACGAAATCAATACTATACCAGGTTCGCTTTCTAATTATCTATTTAAGTATAGTGGGATATCATTTGAGCAACTTTTGGATTATATTATACTGATAGCACTAAATGAACAACACAAAAGAATGCAACTTAAGTACTCGTACGATAGCAGAGTTCTAGAAAATTTAGAGTTGGTTGTAAAGAAATAATATTTTAATTGTGTGTGTTATTGACAAAGCTGGGTAGATTCAATAAGTAATGTGATAGTTTTTATTAGTCAATTGTAAAGTAAAAAGCAACGCTTGGTATAGATAAGTTTGTTTTATTGCCCCCTATATAGATAGGGGGATTTTTGTTGTAGAGTGTACAAATAGAGATTATTAACAATAAGATACAAACAATCAACAATACCTGCGTTATTCTTTTTTGACGCCAAAAAAGAACTCCCAAAGCTCTTGGGGGGCGCTAATCCACCCAGCCCCCGAACGCTTTAATGTTGATTTTATTTAGGTACTACTTCTTTCTATCTTATTTTACTCTATTTGTACACTACTTTTATTAAAGAAGTTTTTGTAAAGTATACAAATTAGTTGACAAATGGTATTGTATGTGATAATCTATACAAGTTATCCTATCAACGCGGGGTGGAGCAGTTGGTAGCTCGCAGGGCTCATAACCCTGAGGTCGGAGGTTCGAGTCCTTTCCCCGCAACCAATGTGCGTTTTGCATATCTTTTATAAAAAATATCTTGGCTTCTTTGGGCTGTGATATTTTTTGTTTTTAAGATTCTATTCAAACAGTGATTTTTTGTGTATAGTCAAATCTTGTCCATAAAATTAATAAATTATAAACAAATATAATTGCAAAAAAAACATATATATGTTATAATAAAAGAGAGGTTTGTATATTATGAATAAGATTTGTGTGCTTACTAGTGGTGGCGATAGCCCTGGAATGAATGCTGCAATAAGGGCAGTAGTGAGAAGTGCCGAATATTACAACATGCAAGTTATGGGGGTTGAGAGAGGTTATCAGGGTTTGATGGAAAATAAATTTAGACCTCTCAAATCCATAGATGTAGCCAACATCATTCATTTGGGTGGCACTATCTTGCGTTCGGCTAGGAGTGATGAGTTTAGGACAGCTGATGGACGGGAAAAGGCAGTTCAATCTTTGAAAAGACACAAAATACAAGGACTAGTTGTTATAGGTGGAGATGGTAGTTTTAATGGAGCTAAGTCTTTGTCTGAGATGGGTATAGCAACTGTAGGTATACCAGGCACTATAGACAATGACCTTCCATACACAGAATATACGCTAGGATTTGATACTGCATGCAATACTATCATAGATGCTATCAACAAAGTTAGAGATACTATGGAATCTCATGAAAGGGTAATGATATTAGAAGTCATGGGTAGGCATTGTGGAGATTTAGCACTTCATGCGGGAGTTGCTGGTGGAGCTCAAGCTATACTAGTCCCCGAAGTCCCAATTAGTACAAAAAAGTTGGTGGATATAATTATCAAGGGTAGAGACTTTGGAAGAAGAAGCTTTTTGATGGTAGTGGCTGAGGGAGTATCGGGTGGAGCAGAGGGAGTAAAGCAAGAAATAAAGGAATTGGGAGATTTTAGTGTTCGTACAATTATATTGGGGCATATTCAAAGAGGTGGTAGTCCTAGTACTGTAGATAGGATATTAGCAACTAGATTTGGTTATCATGCTGTGAGTTTGCTTAAAAATGGACAAACCAACCGTATTGTTGGTATAAAGCGTAACAAAATATTTGATATAGATATAGTAGAGGGATTGTCGCAAAAGAAAATATTTGATACCGAATTGTATGAAATAGGAAGTTTGTAGATTATTGGCTTTATACCAACTGTTGAGATATTTCTATAAGCTTACTTATTCAATTATAGTATAAATAGTTATTCATGACTAACTAGTAAAATATATTAATTAATATGTATTATTGATAATACAAAATGCTTGACTGTTTTGTTTTTTTTGTTTATAATAATCTTGCTATCAAAATTAGTTAGTACAAAATTTAGGAGGATTGTTGTATGCCACATTATATTACAGAGGAATGCATCAAGTGTGGTGCTTGTGCTGAAGAGTGTCCCGTAAATGCGATTAGTGAAGGAGACCCTATTTATGTTATAGATCCAGATATTTGCATAGACTGTGGTGCATGCGAAGCTGTATGCCCAACAGGTGCTATCAAGCACTAATAGGGTTTGTAAACATTCACAAAAAGCAACTTTCTTAAATTTAAAAGAAAGTTGCTTTTTGTTTTGATAGATTGTTTTTACTATAAAAATAATCTATAGATAGTGCTACAACAACTTTAGTATCGTGGTTTGATAAGTTTTTTGTGCCTTGGTTATACTAGTATTGCAATGTATTATTGTTTTTGTAATAATTTTTATGCAAGATAAATCACATATCAAAACAAATGTAATATTTAGGATGCTAGTATTGTTGATATTAGTATTGTCTTTGTCTAGCACTATGCTTGCTTGTGAGTTGAAAAATAAAGATGAATCATCAACTCTAGAAGATTTCAAACTATCAACTCCCCAATTGATTGTAGAAGAAAACCCATTGGGGGAGTTTACTATAAAAGATGATGATGGGACTGATATAACAGTATCTATAGGAAATGAATATAGTGAAGGGACAACTTTTGATTGGACTCTAAAACACAATGATGTAGAGGTGCAATTGCCAACAGATTCAAACACTTTTGAATATAAAGAGACATACCTTGTAGATAGATCTGACAATAGAAGTCAATTGAGAGTGCATTATGTTGGTGAAAATAAAGATGGTGAAAATGTTTTAGTATTTACTGCCAAGGCAAAACATATTGGAAAACAAGATAGTGATGTTGCGACTAAAGACATAAAAGTTGTAGTCAATCCTGCAACATTGAGAGTTGTAAGCTTATCTTTAGGGAGTGTACAACGAGCGGTTATTAATAATAAGAAACAAACAATCAACAAAAACAGTGTTATTCTTTTTTGACTCCAAAAAAGAACCAAAAAAGCATTGGGGTGGGGTGAATCCCCCCCCAAACCCCCGAACGATTTAATGTTGGTTTTATTTAATTGTTACTTCTTTCCATCTTAATGCATTCTATTTGTACACTCCTATCTTTAATTGGTTAGTTAGGTATTTTAAAAAGTATTCTGCAATAAGCTTGTAGCAATATAATCTATTGTATTACAACATTACAAGTAATTATAAGCAATCAAATTTAAAAATTATTATTTTTGAAAGAGTATTTGCAGAGCAAAAAGTAATTTTTTGTTCTGCTTTTGTCTTGCTATTGTATAAATAAATTGGTATAATATGGATATGGAAGCATTAAAACAATTTGATATTCAAGACACAAGTTATCAAAATTTGCCTATAGAACAATTGATATATACATATTTGGATACTAGAGACAAGGTGTTGTTTGGTTGGTTGTGTAGATTTCCTAATGAGTTGACTGTTTGGGCTTACAATCATTATGACAACTTGACGCCTATACATCAACTGAGATTTTGTAGATTGCTTTTGCATAATAGGTATCACCCTAAGGTCGCAGGACTTATTGTAATAATTTTAGATGGAAATACTGACGAGGCTATAATCAATGCACTAACACCAAAGCCGTGGGTACTTAAGCACAAAAAGGTTAAGTATAGTTATGTGTATGATTTGCAAGGAGTTGCTAGCAATGCCGAATATGGTTTGTCATTTGAGATTGATGACAATTTTTGTCCAGTTGTTGGCGAATATGAAAAGAGTTTGGGATTGACAAAAAAGTTGTGGAAGAGACAGTATAAATTGTTTTGTAGAGAATATCATAAACGCATAAATCACTACTTTAAAATGATGATAAGGTGTGAATATATAGAGTATAGTGATTTTGTTGATAAGCTACACAATGATGGGTTTTTTGCAAAGATTGCACATGGTCTAGTATTTGGCGTGTATGTTGACAATTCTTTGGTTGACTTGGTTGTAGTACATGACGGTGTATTGTGTGATATAGACAACAATCCTTTTGATATGAGTATATTGGAGAACAAGCAATTGGCTATAGTTCACCCAAAATCATTGCCAAAAAAATATGATTTTTTGAGATATACAAGTTTGATTCAACCATTCAGTCAACTAGATCGCAATATATACTCAATTAGTTCTATTGATAGGACTACGGGTGCAGTTTCAAGGTATATTGGCACGAGAATAGACAAAGCAACTATGAGACAAAACTCTAAGGGTTTTGGTATGATTAGACAAACTCAAGATAGTATATATACAAAATTTGATAATATTATTGCTAGGTATACATTTAGCAATATAGAGATAGATGGTACAGTTACTCTAGACAAAATAATTTTTTATAAATCAGATAATATGGTATATTTGGGACTTTTGCCACTATTTGAGAAGTCTCAATCATGCGAGCCAAGTGCTGTACCATTGAGTATTTTTTCTGAGATGTTGAGAGTAGTAGGGGGATAACATCTATCATATTAGAGGATGTTAATGGTACTTATACACTTAGAGAAAAAAGAATAACTAGTGGTGATGTAAATATTAAGTTCTAACTATTATTAATTATAAAAAATAGTTTATTTGGGCTCTCATTATTATTGAACACAGTAGTACTGAGAGAGTGTGTTGTACAAATATTTTTTATTGAATTACACAAGAAGATGGGGGACTTAGAATGCCAAATATCAATAAAATAACAATCAAGTGTATTTTTCTGTTTTTAATTGTACTATCATTTCCTTTATTGGCTGTAGGTTGTGTAAAGCAAAAAGATAGCGAACCTATTTCAGTCAAGGATTTTTTTTGTGAATATGAATTTGTCATTCCTTTTCAACATGAGAAATTTGTATTTGGGAGCGAAAAGCATATATTTCTGAGCTATCACTATCACAACAAGAAAGTGCTTTGAAAGAAATAGGATATTCAGTATATCAAGTAAATACTGACAAATATGTTGTGAAAATTGAAGATGCGAATTATGTTAGTAGATATTTTGTTATTTATGCACAAAAAGAGCCAGAGACTGGTGAAAATTATTTTGTATTAGACAATCTTGGTACGACTATTGTTGATGTTATAGGTGATGGGTATGCCGTAGCAACTATTGTTGCTTTGTTTCCTCAACATTTAATAAGTGGGGCTGTTCCGTCATTGGGTAGTGGTCTTTGTTTTGCAAGAGGAGGTTTTTTGACTTTTAAGGAATTTTATGAAAGTACAAAGAGAGATGATTTTTTGATTGATTCATCAAAAGGAACTATTTCATTTGATGTGATAGCTATATTTGATGGTCAATATAAAGGGAATAAAAATGTGAGAATGGATATACAAATAGATCCAATCAAAGAATCTGGTGCTAAGGTTGAAGTGTCTTATACTATTTTGTAATAATTGAAAGATAGTTTATCTAACTTTATTTGGGTAAACTATCTTATATATATTAACTTTGTTTTAATAACATTGCAATATACAAAATAAGAAGTATTGAGTTTATTGTTTTTATTTAAATTGTAAATTAAAATCTAAAAATTATCAAAAATTGTTGCAAGCATACAAAAATTGTGTTAAAATAAATCTATGACAAATCGTAGAATATTTTATGGTATAATTAGTATTGTTGTTGTAATATCTTTGTTGATTTTTGGCAATATGTTTTTTAGTGTTCGCAATATTTTTGTAAGTTCGGCTACAGTGACTACTCAAGTATCTAGGGTAGAAGAACTTAATATTGATATAGCTAATTCAAATATTGTCAAGAAAGGGCAGAGCATGTTTTCTATCAATATAGATAAGGCTACACAAGACTTAGAAAAAGAATTTTTTGACATAAGGATAGTTAGTATAGAAAAATCGTTTCCGCAAGTTGTCTACATAGAGTATGAACTTTTGGAAAAACAACTTGAGATTTTTGATGGCGTCAATTATTTTCAATTGAGTAGTACAGGTATAGTGACAGTTTTAGATAAAAGTGGAGAGTCACAACAACAAGAGTATGGGCTAGTAAAAATATTTTTTGGTGGGTTGGGTGATGATATTGATGTTGGTAGCAAAATAGTAGATGCTAGATTTTTGAAAGTTGTAGAGTTTATAGAATGTTTTTTGGCAGATGGTCCAAACGAATATTTGAAAAGTGGTTATTTTGAGTTTGATTTAAATTATTTAGACGACACTGACAATTCTAGATTTTTGATAACAACCAAGTCAACTACAGATGGTTATTTTGAGATTTATGAACAAAACAACATGCGTCAAGCTTTTGAGTTGACTTTGGCTAATATAGGAGAGATATTTGGTAGTAGCGAGCAATACGGCAAAGTAGTTAGTATAAAAAATAATTCTGTTGAGATATCTGATAGATAGTGTTGCAAATAAATTTGTGAAAAACAATACAAACCCTTGCTATTTTGATAAAAATATTATAAAATGTATATGTATAGTGGATTTGTACATATGCATTTTTTGTTGCAATTAGTTGTGCAATGGCATCATTTGGAGGTTTTATAGTGCAAATAGCGGTATTGGATATAGGTTCTAGACAAATTAGCGTACTTTTGGGTAAGTATGGTATTAACAACTGTGTAGTAATTGATGGATGTTGTGAATGTGATTATTCAGGCTTTTTGGACGGTCAATTTTTGCAACCTGATGAATTGCATAGAGTATTTGCTGAAGCTATAAGGGGTGCTTGCAAAGATGAAATGCCCGAAAAAATTACCGTTGGTTTGCCAGGTGAGTTTTGTACTACTGTTGTGCGAGATGTTCAAATGTCATTGGGGCGTCGTCGCAAGATTTTAGAGCAAGATATAACCGAAATGCACAACAATGGTGAGCTTAAGATATCTATGATTGACTGCACTACAATCAATATTCAAGCTATCACATATATGTTGGATGGTACAAGCAGGACACTAAATCCAGAAGGTATGATAGCACAATCCTTTGCAGGTAGAATAAGTTATACACTTTGTCCAAATAGTATTGTGCAGTTGATTGAGAGTGTGTTGAAGAGTATTGGAATAAAAGAAGTAGAATATTGTAGTTCTGTTTTGGCTGAAAGTTTGTTTTTGTTTGATGATGTTCAAAGGGACAAGGGTATTGTCTTGATAGATTGTGGATATTTGACTACAAGTGTAGCAATAATAAAGGGTGATGGACTTTTAGCACATTATAGTTTTAGTGCTGGTGGGGCACATATTTCTGCTGATATAAATATGCATATGAATGTGCCTTATGATATTGCAGAAATATTAAAGCAAGAGATAAAATTGTCATTGTCATTTAAAGAAGATGACAATTATGAAATACGCAAAGACCATATAATATATAGATATAATGCAGTAATAGTCAATGCAATAGCTACAGAACGCATAAGGGCAATTGGTTCAACTGTTTTTCAAGCTTTAAGCAATCACCATAAGACTCAAAATTTTGATGTATATGTCACTGGTGGTGGAATATCATTTATGAGAGGTGCTAAGGATATATTGTGCAAAGTTTTGGGAAGACAAATAAATACAATTGCTCCAAGTTTGCAATATTATAATTTGCCACATCAATCTAGTATGTTGGGACTATTGAGTACAGTGCTAAAATCACAAGAGTCTAATTTTGTTGCTACAACATCACACAAAGGATTTTTTTCTAAATTATCAGGAAAATAGTATTTTTGTATAAAAATTTTCTAGTGCTTTTTATATGGTAACAATTTATGTAAATAGAATAAAGTTCTTTTGCAAACTCTCTTACCCACAGCAATATCGTTGGATTAGTATATCAAATAATACTCTTGTCATAAAACTTAGTCCCGAACAATATAATATTACCGTTATCTTTATCTTATAATTATCTCTTGCCCTTGTACTTGCATATTGATATCCACATTCCTTACATCGATAGCATTGCTTCCATAACCTATACTTTGTTACTTAGCTCTTTTGCATCTGCACATTATTATATTTTATAACACAATCTAAAATAAATATATAAATTTGTCATAAGCAACTAAATGATTGAGATATGTTATTGGTATTGAACTTTAATCATATAGTAGTAGAGTGATTTTAAAATTACCTATGTAGTTGTTTATGATAATAAAGAATAATATTAGTATTTATTTTTGTCGTTTCTAGTGGTATTTCATTTGCTTGTTCTAGTAGTGTGAATGTAAATGGATATCAGAATATGATTAAATTAAAAGATTTTACAGTTTATACAAGAAATAAAGAATATTTTTTTGGTACAGAAAGTATACACTCTAAATCTAAATTAGATAAATTTGTTGACAGTTATTCTAAAAATTTCTATACATATCTTGATGGATTTCCTAATGCTAGTAAGTTTATAGATTGCTTGTTAAATTACAATGCTAGTTATTTTGATAATAAATTTTTAATATTGCATGGGGCATTAAAAGAATACACTATTGGCTATAGATATGGGATAAATGATTATAGTTTTGATAATGGAAATTTGAATATCAAGGTTGATATACTTGAAAAAGGGACTAGTCGTTCAATTAGTTATAGCATTTTGTTGTTTGAAGTTGATGTTAGTTGTAATACGGTTGAAAGTACAACAATTAGCGTTTTAGATAAATTGAAAGATTGATTATAACTTATGAAAAAAATACAAGTAAAAGCAATATCTCTTTTAATAATGATTTTATTATTGACTTCATTTGCGATAATAGGCATTGTGAGAGTAAGAAATTCAGTTGTAGAATATAGGAATATAAGTGCAAGTATATAATTAAATAGTAATTATATAAATGTGAACGAATTAGCAGAAGTAATTTGGAATGATGATACTTGTTTTCAGATTTCTATTGAATTTTATTATTCAATATCGTTGAATAATAATGTGATTAAGTTAGAATATTCAAATGGTTGGAGAAAAAAAAGTAGCAGAATTTTATTTTAATAATAATCAATTATCCATAAAAGAATTTGTATTATCAGAAAATGTGTATATTGCAAATTTTGGACCTTTTGTCATTTCTGAAATTGAAAATTGTGAAAGAGTTGTTGAGATTGTGAGAGAATTGTCAAAATCTAATAACATAGTCAATATAAATATTTATTCAAATACAATTAGTTATTCATCAAGTGTCAAAGAAGAACAAATTTCTAAAAATAATGGATCTTCTAATGTAACTCTTGACGAAGTTATTCATAATTATATTTTTGCTAGTGATACTGGTAGTCTAAATGGGACTGGTATAACAGTAGGGATTTTGGAGGATAATCTAGTTTACGAAACTCATCCTAATTTAAAGGGAAGTTCTATTTTAGTAAATCATATTCTGGATATATAAGTAAAACGCAAGTAGATGCTGTTGATATCATGGGAGTAGGTGGAAACTTGGTTGTGCCTAATTTTCCTGTTATGAGTGGTACTAGTTTTGCAGCTCCGCAAATTTATGGAGCTATAGCTATACTCATGCAACAGAACTCAATGTTAAAAACTTATCCACAAATGGTTAAGTCTCTGGTTATAGCTTCGGCTGCACCTATACAATCAACTTTGGAGGGTGGATTTACTTTTCTAGATTCTGGTTTAGACCAAAAACTTGGAGCTGGCTTACTTAATGTTAATATAGCTATAAAGAATAATGATCCACTTGTATTACCGATCAGTTCGGGAACAGATGGACAAGTAGTCCAATCTATTTTATTTTTTGCAAGTGCAAATTCATTTTTTAGAGCATCTCTTTCTAATTTGATTTTAATCCGTAATAATAGTGATATAGATACACAGTTTACTGTGTATAATGTAAGAGTAGTTGATCCAAATGGCAACATAGTTGATTGGAGTAAAGAGCCTGGTATGGAAAGTTTTTTTAGTAGCTCCAAAACCACATACAATAATAATGTAAGGATAAACACATTTTTTGCATTATCTGGGCAATATAGGTTAGAGATTATTTTGTATGGTACAAAAATTTTAGATACAGAATATATAGGTGTTACTTTATTTACTTGGTAAATATATAATTTAAATTAATTATATAGTGTTTTTTATAAAAATTAACATTGTTGAGTGTTTATTTTCAACAGAAATTGACACAATTGACAAAACTATTTTGTAGAGTAATATTTGCAAAATAGTTTTTTTGTGTATTTATTGCGTACAAATTATGCATAATAAATATATATGTTTAAGAGTAAAAAAACAAAGATAATAGAAAATGAAGAGCAACAGTACTATAGCAATATGCGTACTGACATGGCTGACGAATTGGGCGTAGATACCATGCGTAGCGAGCATGGCAACATCAAGAAGAGTAAAGTTGTAGTTGATGGCAATTTGTCAAAAAGGATAGGCAAACCTGTGGGTACTTATATCACTGTACAAGCTGATGCTGTGCTCAATAGCAATAAAGAAAAATTTAAGGAGTTGGTATTTGCCTTAAAAGATGCTTTGCTTGAGCTTGGTGATATGCAAGATTGCTTGGTTGTTGGATTGGGCAATGCTTATTTGACAGCTGATGCCTTGGGTAGTAAGGCGGTACAAAATATAATTGTTACTAGACATTTTAGTGACGAATTAGATGGTTCTTTGGGGGTAGTTAGTGCTATTACACCTAGTGTATTGGGTATAACGGGTATAGAGAGTTTTGATGTGATAAAGGGGGTAGTAGACCGTACAAAACCTAAGTGCATTATAGCTATAGATAGTTTGGCAAGTTCTACAATAGGTAGATTGGCTACTGCTTTTCAGGTGTCCAATGGTGGTATTACTCCAGGGAGTGGAGTGGGCAATAGTCGTATAACACTCAATCATCACAATTTGGGTTGCCCTGTGTATAGTATTGGAGTCCCGTTGGTTGTGTATATTAGTACTATACTAGATGAAATATTGCATGAGAGCAATGCTACAATAGATGAACAAAAAAGAAATAGTATACAAGAGTTAGTTGTAGCACCTAAGGATATTGATGTCTTGGTTGCCAACTGTGCTAGCGTAGTTTCGCAAGCTATCAATCTATCGTTGCACCCTAAATTAGATGTTGAAGATTTGTTTAAGTATGTATAAGAATAAATTGTCTCTAAAAATATTAAATAGTAAAAGTTTAATTAATACAAAATTAATTAAACTTTTACTTTTATTAAATATATAGTCAACAAATATTGTGGTAATACATATATTATATGTATTAAATAGTATTTATAAGAAATTTTGAATAAATATACAAAAATACTACAAAAACTGTTGACAGACTTGGTTGTGTATGATAATATAAAACTTAATTATATTAAATAATTGTATAGATTGGGAGGGGTTTTGTATAGAATGTTGAGATTTGTTAAACGAAATTTGATAATTTGCATACTTGTGGTTGTTATGTTGATACCTATAGCTTTTGTTGTGATAATAGCATTGGCGGGTGTCAACGCAGATGAAAGAACTTTTACATTTAGAAAGACTATAGAACAAATGGGTATAAGTTGGAATCCCAATTCTTGGAATTTGAGTATTGAAAATGAAGAGTACTTGGAGCGATTGACATCACCTTTGTATAGATTGTATGAGACATTGGATGATGACGGCAACCCTGTATATGTAGATGGCAATGACAATCCGGTTGCTGAGGGACAAGGTCTAGTAAGAAGTGGTTATCATGCCGAAGCCGCAGCAAGCGACCCTGTAAAATTGGATACCGAAATGGCTATTAGGGTAGCTACAAAGTTGGGATATACAGTAGATAGTGATTTGCCTCTATCTAGTGGCAATGATTATGGTTTACAGTTGTTGTACAGATATAAGTTGGACGAAGAAGGCAATCCTATCAAGGACGAAGATGGCAATCCTATACCAGAATTAGATGATGATGGCAAGGCAGTTTTAGACACGGATTCTAATGGTTATCCACAATTGATAGAAGCACATCGTAGGCGAGCTTATAGAGTCCCAATACGCAATGACTTGCGTTGGCAAACGGGTGAATTTATAGAAATTGAAGAGTTTTATTGGTCATTAAAAGAATTGCTCAGCCCACAAAGAAAATTGTATAGAGCTGAGAATTATTATTCGGGTGTGAGTAGTTTGGTGGGAGCTAAGGCTTATTATGATCAAAGTAGTGCTACTAGTGAATGGCAAAACAATGGTAGTTGGGATGCCGTAGGTGTAGAATATATAGAAGGACCTATAGGTAGTGACCCCGTGTATACTAGTGGCAGTATGGTTTTTGTGTATGAGGCACAAGCTCCAGAAGACCGTGAAGACTTGTTGGTAAGATATGATAGTACATTTTTGACACATAGACCTACAGTAGAAGCCAATCAAGTTAAAGTTGGAAACTTGGTTGTATCTAGTTACAATACAAGTCTAGGCACTACCATGTCATATGGTCCATACAAAATGGTAGAGAGATCTGACAATACTGTTATTTTTGAACGCAATAGGTATTGGGGGACTACTAGAGATGGTGAGGAAATTTGGCCAGGTGCATATCAACCTACACATGTAAGATTGGATTTGGGTACATCTGCAGCTACCAATAGATTGCAGTTTTTGAATGGGGAATTGGATTATTTGGGTTTGACTAGTAGTGATTTGGATTTGCGTGGAAGTAGTCAACGCCGAGATGTATTGTCTAGTTTTAGTATGAGATTGTATTTTAATGGTGATAGAGAAGCTTTGGAGGCGATACAAGCTGATGGTTCTACATTGCCTAGTGCTGTGCATAAGCCTACCAATTTGCAGTTTTTTGCAAATGATGACTTTAGAAAAGCTATAAGTTTGTCCATGAATCGCATCAACATAGCACAGGCATATGGTCCGGCGAGTATACCATCTACAGTATTGTGGAACGAAGCGTATTTTAATACTTTTTCATCTACTGATAGACAACAATATCGTTATACTAACACTGCTTTGAGTACTATTTTGGAAAGAGAGGGCGTTGACACAACTGATATGTCCAATATTGAGATGAGAGAAGCATTCAACAAATTGGATGGATTTAATGCACAAGAAGCTACAAGATTGTTTAGTGAAGCAAGAAAATACGAATTGGGGCGTTTGGGTAGATCAGATAGCGATGAGTTGGTTGTAGTCAACTTTACTATTTATACGGGTACAGCTACCAATGTGTCTTTGCAACAAGCTGCTATCAATCAAGTTCAAGCTAGTCTTGATGCTGCTACACCACCAAATCTCAAAATCAATATGACATTGAGAGCTCAGCCTGCGGGTGATAAGACTAGATATACTCTAGTAGATGAAGGGCAAATAGAATCTATATTTGGTGCATTTGGTGGAGCTACTGTCAATATTACTAGCCCATTGACCACATTCTTAGGATTGAGTAATGTATACAACAATGGCAATACCTATGGACTTAATCCAGCAGAGAGAGATGTAACTATAGATGTTAGCGAGTTGTTGAAATATCCAAATCCTGAAGTTGTCAACTTGATACAACCTATATATGAAGAAAATAAGGATGAGCAGAATGAAAACAAACTAACTCTCAAACTCAATCAATGGGGAACTTTGTTTGGGGCTAGTGCAAAGCCAACCGAACCCGCAAGCGGTGGAGATGGATCTACTTATTATGATGATGTAGACTATTCATTTTTGCCTAAGGTAGTTAGTGGAAATCAACAAGAGCTTGGCAAATCACATGCACTTGTAGGATCTTGGGCAAGAAAAGAGTTTTTGGAATATGTAATGCCACACTTAGAAGTAGCCTTGTTGGATTTGCATCTACAAATACCTGTAGTAATGGACTATACTGCAAAACTTATTTCTTTTAGATCAGAGACTTTGCTACGCAATCCTGACCCTATACTTGAGACTGCGGGTACTATGAGATTTTATAAAATCACTAAGAGTGATGGCGAGTGGGCTAGGGAAGTTGCTTCACATAGAGAAGATTTGAGAATATTGTATTTCTTGTAGGTCTGGAAATATTTTAGATAGAATTGTGTTGATTGGTCGTCAATGATTTTTGATTGCAAATATCTTTAGAAAGTGTACAACGAGCTATTATTAACAATAGTATACAAACAGTCAACTCTATCTTTCTTTTGTAAAAATCAACGCTTGCAACTATATTTTAAATACTTTTGAGATGCAATAATTATACTATATAAAACCTATAAATAAGGATATAAATATACTGCATGGATACACTCAAATATACATTAAAACGCATAGGACTAATGTTGTTGACACTGTTTGTCATCTTTACTATAGTTTTTGTGCTTATCAAAATGTTGCCCAATCCATTGCCTGAAGGTGCTACTGAGGCGGAAGAAGCTAGACGGGCAGCATTGGGGTATGATAAAACTGTTATAGAGCAGTATTTTATATACTTGGGCAACATAATAACCAAATGGGATTGGGGTACTTCATGGCAAATTAGATATCTAGAAAATGCCACAGATGTCTTTGTGGATAGAATGATACCTACTATAATCATCAACTTGTTGTCGTTTATTATTGCTGTACCTTTGGGTATTCTTTTGGGAGTGTTTATAGCACAACGCAAGAACAAGTGGCAAGATCATGCATATGGTGCGGTCATAGTATTGTTTATATCACTACCTAGCTTTGTATTTGCTTTTATATTGCAATATTTTATTGCATTCAAACTTGGGTTGTTTACACTCAAAGCTGAGAGTATTACTCAAGTAAGTGGTTGGCTTGACCCTAGAATGTTGTATTCTTTGATGCTACCAATTCTTGCTATGGCAATACCATTTATTGCTAGCACTAGTCGCAATGTTAGAGCAGAGTTGAGTGAGCAATTGGGTAGCGAATATATGTTGTTGGCTAGGTGCAAGGGATTGACAAAGCGACAAGCTACATTTAGGCATTGTTTTAAGAATGCTATGATACCAATTCTACCTTTGTTGATAGGTGCTTTTATACTCAATTTTTCGGCAGGTTCTATTGTAATAGAGAATGTCTTTGGTATCCCTGGTACAGGGCAGTTGTATGTAGACACAATAAGATTGCTTGATTATGATGTGTTTATGGTTACTAGTGTGTTTTTTGCTTTTGTAGCATTGTTTGCAGGACTTGTATCAGATTTGAGTTTTAGCTTCTTAGATCCAAGGATTAGAGTTAGATAGTCAAAGATGCTTTGTAAATATTTTGGTTGATGCCCTACAGTTGGGTATGAAATTAGGGGTGAAGTGAAGTATATGTCTTTTGAAGAAAGAGGTATTGACTAATCACTAGAAATTTGTATGGAACAAAACAACAACAACAATCATATTAGTCAAAGTTCGTTTGAGTTTGTGGGTGTGCAAACCAAAGAAACGGTACTCAAAACTAAGCCACAAGGATATTATAGCGAAGTTTTTAAGCGATTTATTAAAAAGAAATCGTCCATAATTGCATTAGCTTTGATTGGAATATTGCTAATATTTGCAATCCTTTTACCTGTGTTTTATAATTTTGATACCACTATGTCTGAGCCTTATTTTAAGAGTGCTAGACCTCGCAATTTTTTGAGTAGTGGAAATTATACAAGGACTTTGGGACTCAATGAGTATTACAACTTGGCGGGTATTGGAGTGGCTACACAGTTTGACGATTCAAACCCTGATAAATCTATTGCTATCACAATTGACGATAGCATGGGATACAAATATCAACCTATCAAGTCTAGCAAGAATGTAGATGTGACTTTTATGGGTTTGTCTCGTAGCGGAAAAGAAGTTAGTATTGATAGTTATACAGAGTCAGGTTTTGTTTATATGCCTATCACATTTGCTGAGTGGCACAATATTAGAAAGTTTGAGATAGAGAGTGGCAGACAAGTCATATATCCTATGGTGGATAGATATTCTAGTTATGTCAATGAAAATGGCGAGCTTAGAGGTAGACCTTCAACATATTTGCAAAACGCCAACTATTGGTATGAGATAAAAGATGATGACAGTATGCCATTTTGGGCAAGTGATGCTAATGGAAATCAAAAAGAAAATCAATATATAGACAACTATCTCAAGTTTGATATAAATGCACCATTGCTAGAAGAAGATAGAGCTATTCATGAAGATTTGTTGGGAAAAGTCCCTGAAAATGGGGACATCATGTTGTACGAAATATCTTCAGGCAGTGCAAGTATTGTTGTGAGAGTATTTACTTACAATGAGTTTGTGTATCGTCATGGTGTAGAACCTTCATTTTGGTTTGGCACTAACAACGAAGGGCAAGATATCTTTAGTAGATTGGCTTATGGATTGCGTATGTCGTTGTTGCTTGCTTTGTTGGTAGCTATTATAAGTTTGATTATTGGTATAGTAGTTGGTTCGCTCGCTGGGTTCTATGGTGGAAAGACTGATTTGTATGTAGGACGAGTGCAAGATGTGTTGATAGGTGTGCCTACTATTGTCATATTATCATTGATATTCATGCATTGGATACAGACGGGTGCTATATCTATGTTTGTTGGACTTTTGATAGGATTTGTGTTGTTTAGTTGGGTGGGTTATGCAAGGTTGATTAGGACGCAGTTTTTTAGATATAAAGGCAACGAGTATGTGCTAGCGTCTAAGACGCTGGGTGCAAAAAATAGGCGACTGATGTTCAAACATATTTTCCCAAATTCTTTGGGTACGCTTATTACTCAATTTGCTTTGGCAATTCCTGCCGTAATATTGACCGAAGTTGTATTGTACTTTTTGGGAATTTTGCAACTATCTAATGGACAGAGTACATTGGGCGTAATGATAAATGAAGGTGCGGCTTTTATGACAACAGCTCCATATATTATTATTTTCCCTGTAGTGGCATTTATAATAATTATGTTTAGTTTCAATTTGTTGGGAAATGCATTGCGTGATTCTTTTGATCCAAGCCAACGAGGAAAGTAATATTGCAACTGAATAATAAATATTTTTGTTAAATACTATCAAATCAATATCAAGCTAAAAAAGTATATTTCAATTAGGGCGTGTGGTAGCAAACTTATGGAACACAAACAAACTATACTAAATGCAAAGAATGTCAAAGTATCTTTCAAAACTCCATCAGGTAGAGTTCATGCTGTGCGTGGGGTGGATTTTGATTTGTACAAGGGAGAAACCTTGGCTATAGTTGGTGAATCAGGCTCGGGTAAGTCTGTCACTAGCAAGGCTATCTTGGGTATTTTGGCAGAGAATGCTGATATAGAGAGTGGTGAAATAATATTTGATGGACAGGATTTGCTTAGAATAAAAGAAAAAGATTTTGTAGATATTAGGGGCGAAAAAATATCTATGATTTTTCAGGACCCATTGTCTAGCTTAAACCCAATTATCAAGATAGGCAAACAGATGACAGAAGCTATTGTCATAAAAGGGGAGCAAAAACAGTACAATGCCAAAGTAGAACTCAACCAAAAGATTAAGCATCTTAGCAAATATATGAGTGAGTCGTCTCAAGGTACTGAGCAATTGGTCAAATTTAAGAATTTTGTAAAAGAGCAATACAAGTTGGAAAATGCATATTTCTTTAGTAGACAAGAGGTTGAGTACTGTATAGAAGATATAAAGAAGTTGCTGATAAGGGTTAATGCCAATGCTTTTGAACATATTACTAGAGATTTGAATAGGATACTTAGACAATCAAAATTGACTTTTAACAATTATTTGATAAAGAACAAGCAAGCAGAGGTATTGAAATTGCTTGGTGAGTTGTTGTCGTCTGTCAATGACGAAAAGATTGCAGATACAGATAGTGCTAAGGCCAAGCTAGAGAGGTTGCATGTCATATTTGAAAAGACTCTCAATAGGGCTATACCCAACTTCTTTGCTATGGCATATTTCAATTGTTATTCAGGCAAGCCATTGCCTGATATGGATACTAAGGATCTCAACATATATTTGCAAGAGTATCTTGACAAAGAATTTTTGAATAGTTTTAATGAGAATGCAAAGCAAGCTTTGATAAAATCGCACAATGAGACAATAGCGAACAAAAAGAATTTTGTAGAGAATGTAGATAAGTTGCTAATAGATATCGTAGAGAGCAATCATGGTAGAAAGAATACTCTTGTGGATATCAATAAGATGATAGATATGGTCAACAACTGTATTGACATCTTGTCAAATCGCAAGGATAGCTATGCTTTTGCTTTTGGTGATAGCTTCAAAAATGCATTTGAGCATTATTATAAGTCAAAAAAATCAAATTTAAAAGAACAATCACGCTATGACAAAGAAAAGAATAAGCTAGATGCTAAAGGACAGGGATTTGAACCTAAGCCTGCGGGATTGATTGATTTGAATGACATATTGGGCAACATCAAAGCTATAGCCAATCGTGTCAAGCAAAATTTTGAAAGGGACATTGAATATGGGGATAGACGCAATTTTGATATGGCTACTAAGTATATGGTAGAACATATCAAGGATTTGTCTAAAGCCGTTGTACACAAAGTTACAAAAGAACATGCAAAGAGATTGTCCATAAGATTGATGGAAGAAGTAGGTATAACCAATGCTGAGAATAGGTTTGACCAATATCCATTTGAATTTAGTGGGGGAATGAGACAGCGTATAGTTATTGCAATAGCGTTGTCTGCCAACCCTCAAATATTGGTATGTGATGAGCCTACTACCGCACTAGATGTAACTATACAGTCACAAATCTTGGAGTTGATTAACAACCTTAAAGAAAAAAGAGGGTTGTCTGTAATATTTATTACTCACGATTTGGGTGTTGTTGCAAATATGGCTGACAGAGTTGCGGTTATGTATGCAGGCAAAATAGTAGAGTACGGCACTAAGGGGGATATTTTTTACAACCCACGCCATCCTTATACTTGGGCATTGTTGTCTAGTATGCCTGATATGGATACAAAGGGGGCATTAGATGCAATACCGGGTACGCCACCTAATATGATTTATCCGCCAAAAGGTGATGCCTTTGCTGCACGAAATAAGTATGCAATGAAGATAGATTTTGAAGAGCAACCTCCTATGTTTAAGGTTGGAGACCATCATTATGCTGCTACATGGTTGCTACACCCTCAAGCTCCTAAGGTAGATATTCCACAAACAATAAGAGAACGCATAGCACGAAATCAAGAAAAATATGGTATATATGTCCAACAAGATATTGTTACAGTCAATCAAGAGAGTGGGATAGTATCAAGTACAATTGTAGAGAAAAGCAATGTAGAACAACCGATAGTGACTGTACAAAACGGAGTCTTGACAGGGAGTGGAGACAGTACTATAGCGTCCAACTTTGATTTGACACAACCAAAAGAAGATTTGACAACACCACAAGTTTTGCCAACAGTAGATTTTGTTGTACAATCTAGTGACATTTTACAACATGATTTGACCCCAATAGATGAATTAGAATTAGATCCCATTGAAGATATTCAACAGGTTGTAGAACCACTTTTTGATATCAAAGAGATTAATATTAATCCTGTCAATGAAGTTGAATCTACAAAAGTTGTAGAATCTCCCAAAACATATGAAATAAAAACTAATTTAGATCAAAGTTCTTCTATCACAGAAAATGTACAATCTATTACTCCCGAACAAAATGATATGCTAGTGGCACAAGACAAACCTAAGAATCTCAATGTAAATAAAAAACAATCAATAAACTTGAGTCGCAAAAAAGGGTCTAGCAACAACAATTCATTTTTTAATAAAAAGAAGTAGTGGCAAATATAAACGAGGTACTACCAACTATGACAACATCAATACAACAAACCCAAAGACCAACTGTATTGCAAGTACAAGATTTGAAACAATTTTTCTTTAAGGGTAAACAAGTCAATAAGGCGGTTAATGGGGTTAGCTTTGAAGTAAAACAGGGTGAAGTTTTTGGACTTGTTGGAGAGTCAGGTTGTGGCAAGACTACTACGGGGCGTACAATTATTAAGTTGTATGAGGCTACTGCGGGCAATGTCTATCTCAATGGCAAGCTTATAGTTGCCCCAAAAAATGAGAGAGAAAAGTTGCATTCGTCCACTGATATACAAATGATTTTTCAGGACCCTGTAGCTTCACTCAATCCTAGAATGACAGTGTTTGATGTCATAGCTGAGGGGTTGGTTATTAGGGGTGAAAAAAACAAAGAAGTTTTGAAGAAAAAAGTATTTGAAACTCTAGAGTTGGTGGGATTAGTCCATGAACATGCCAATAGATATCCACACGAATTTAGTGGGGGACAACGCCAACGGATTGGTATAGCTAGGGCAATTATATTAGAACCAAAAGTACTTATTGCCGACGAGCCTGTATCAGCTCTAGATGTGTCAATACAAGCACAAGTCATAAATCTACTCAATGATTTGCGTATCAAAAAGGGATTGACCGTACTATTTATTGCTCACAATCTATCAGTAGTCAAGTATTTTAGTGACCGTATAGCAGTAATGCACGCAGGCAAAATAGTAGAACAAGCACCTACAGATGATTTGTTTGCTAATCCGTGTCACCCTTATACTCAGTCGTTGATTTCGGCAATACCATTACCTGATCCAATGGCAGAAGCAACACGCCAGCGTACAGTATACAATCCACTTTTGCAACACAATTATCAAGAAGAAAAACCAAGAATGAGAGAGTTGTGGAACGAACATTTGGTATATTGCAGTGAGGTAGAGTACAAATTGTATTTGGAAAATAGAAAGTAAGCACAACGGGACTGTTCTCACACCAAAAACTTGTGACACAGTCTCATTTGATTGTATATAAATATTGTTATTGGTGTAGACAATATTTGTCTTGTATTTGAAAGTGTACAACGAGTGCTTATTAATAATAAGATGCAAATAATCAATAAGATAAGCGTTATTCTTTTTTGACTCCCAAAAAGAATCAAAAAAGCTCTTGGTGGGGGGCGAATCCCCCCGAACGCTTTAAGGTTGATTTTATTTAAGTTGTTACTTCCTTTCATTCTTAATGTAGTTTATTTGTACAACACTCATTTGTATTTAATTGATAAAATGAAAAGACTTGTTATTAAGACAACTATTGCAACTTTGATTGCGGGTATATTTTTTTTTGGATTGGCAGTAGCTTTTGGTATATTTGAACAACAAGACAATAGTGATAGACTCAAGTTGTTGTCAAATTGTGCATTTGTAGTTGGGGCAATTTTTGTGTGCATTGGTACACTAGTGTTGATATCTAGCCAAGGTACTTATGATGGTTTGTCATATTCGGTACAGAGAGCAATCTCAATATTGCCTTTTGTAAAACGCAAAATGTCAACTTCGTACTACGAATACAAGCAAGCTAAGCTAGAAGCTAATAATACAAATTCAAAAGGTGGAATATCCCATGTATTGATATCGGGTGGAATTTGGGTTGTTGTTGCTGTCGTTTTTATGTTAATTTATTAGTTGTATATTATTCTGGCTACGATAAATATATTATTTACATTTTTTGACAATTTACATCAGTTGCAAAATTTCTTGCAATATAGTATAATGAGATTGATATGAGCAATAGACAAAAGTATATTGGTAGAATAAAGTTGGCGGTATTTGCAGCCTTAATTCTTGGATATGAAATACTATACCGACTGTATGGACATGGTAGTTATGTGTGGCGTATTGTGCCACTATTTTGTTTGTTTTTTGTGCCGAGTGTACTCAACTTGTATTCTAGTACTACAATGCTCAAAAAATTGGGAATAAACTCTAAATACTTGTGGTACTCTAATTTATTTTTTGTACTCAATTTGGTTTTTAATTTAGCTATATTGACATTGTTTTCGGTTTTGTATGATGTTTACAATATTGATTCAATTGCTTGGCAAATAGGTATAGTTGCAATTTTCTTTGTTTCATATTTATTGACTTCTATGTTGATAGAGATTGCAATCTTGGTTCCATTACGCAAAAAATACAACATAAAAATAAATCCTAGTGGCAATCCAATCAATCCTGAAAATATAAACAAGAAATCCAAACCAGATGTTTGGGATATATTTGAATAACTATTGTGATTACTTTATTATTTTGCACACCAAATTCGTCGCACAACATTTGTTGATGAGACGAATTTTTTTTTGTATAAAATTAATGAAATTATGACATATTTTGTTAATATACTTGACATAATTAATTTGATATGTTATAATATACAAAATAAAGGTAAAATTTGTTGTGGAAAATAATAAAGAAAATGCAGTTGCTCAACTTGGTACTAGATTGTTTGGTATATATGGGCAGACTAAAAAGGGAAAAGACAATACACCAATAGAATGGATAGAGTTGGATAACGATGGCACAAGTGTATTGATGATTGCTAAATTTATATTGGATAGTGGTATACCTTACAATACTACTAAGGTTGATATTTCTTGGAAAAACTGTAGTATAAGACAATGGCTTAACAATGAATTTTTTAATAAGGCATTTGTAGCAGACGATAAATCTAAAATAAAGCTTTGTGATATATCAGGAAATGGAATAAGTGGAGCAGACGATGATGCCGAGATAACTCAAGACAAAGTATTTTTGTTAAATACAAAAGAGGCAAGTCAATATTTTGCCAAAACTGTAAATCGTTTAGCACAAGGTACGGAGTTTGCTAAGAATAAGGGCAAAACTCTTTTTAAGAGTAAAGGTGTATTGGATATTTATAAAGAACACTCATGGTGGTGGTTGCGTAATAGAGGAAGTTATGGTGCCAATTTGGCAGCTTTGGTAGACAATGGAGGCAATGTCAATCCAATAGGTGACAATGTACATTTTTTGCATGGTGGAGTGAGACCATGTATTAGAGTATTGTTGAGTTAATTATATACTTTGCAATGTATTAATATATAAAAACTCAAAACAAATGAACTCATTAAAGAAAAATAATTTGATTAAAGTATCAGAAATATTAATTACATTTGGGTTTATAGTAGAATGAGATGATGACACAATGAAAAGGAAATTTTTCAAAAATAAAATTTTTATTGTTACAACTTCAATTGTTTTGGTTGTTGCAATAATGCTTGGAGTTTTGTTGCCAATTTTGCTAAAACCTAGGTCTGAGTGGTATCCGTGGGGCGACATAACGCTACCACAGGAAGGTTCGTTGACTTTGCCAATTATTGAAATTTCAACAGAGAATAAAAAAATGCCGCAAGACAAAGTTACTTACATTAACTCATCGTTTAAATTGTCAAATACCATAGATGACGAAAAATTTGGAATTGACATTGAAATGAAAGATGAATATGGTGCAAAGGATTCTGTAGGAATAAGACTGCGTGGCAACACTACAATTGGTTATCCAAAAAAGCCATTGAGAATTAAGTTTGACAAAAAACAATCAATGTTTGGCTCAGTTTCAAACAAAAGTTGGGTACTTTTAGCCGATTATCTAGATCCATCACTTATAAAAAATTATTCGGGACTTAGTCTTGCAAAAATCTTTGATAACATGCCATGGAGTGCCACAGGAACACATGTGAATTTGTATCTAAACGGAAATTATAAGGGAGTTTTTTTGCTCGCTGACCAAGTGGACGAAAAAGAAGGGCGTCTTAATTTGGCAACTAATAATGACTATAAAGAAGGGCAAAAAGATTATCCATTTTTGGTTGAAATGGATAGCTTAATTTATGAAGATACAACAATAAGTCCGGAAGATATTTTTAATGTTTCTGCATTTAATAATTCTCCAGCTGAAATAAAATACCCTGAAAGTGGTGATGGAAGACCGACTGATGCAACAAATTTTATTGTAAGTTATGTCAACAATGTCTTCAATGCACTTTTGGCTGGTGACATTGAAACATTTGAAAACTTGGTTGATGTAAATTCTTTTATTGATTATATTTTAGTGAATGAAATAATGTCAAATAGCGATGCTATTTGGAAAAGTATTTACATTTCAAAAAAAGTTGGACAAAAAATGACTTTTGGACCAGTATGGGATTTTGATGGCGGCTTTGGTTTGTGGAGTGGAGAGCCAAACGATACAGAACAAAATGCACACTTTGCTTTTGAAACTGTTTATTCTAGTGATTGTCTGTTTGTTAGTCAGTTTTATTTAAACGCAGGTCAACAAGGGTTCAATCAAGTTGCTTCAAGGTTTGATTTTCTTAAAAATCAATTAAATAAATTCACTATTGATTTAGAAAACTACAAGACAATTTTGCAAAATGATGCAAAATATAATCAAGAATGGTATCCAAAACTTGGTGAAATTTTTGAAAAGAATTTTAACGCAAACATTTTGTTTTTGCAAAACCATAATGCTTTTTTAAATTCTCTTTTTGAAGGTGATTACAACAACTTCATGCAAATTGTATATAAATTGTAAGTATACGATTAGCAGATATTAACAATAAGCACAAGTAGCAATATTCTTTTTGACGCTAAAAAATAATCAAAAAAGCTATTGTGGGGTTGCGAATTTAAACAACAAAACGCTTTAAGGTTGATTTTATTTAACTACTATTTT
Organism: Bacillota bacterium; assembly: GCA_009787385.1. Classification (GTDB taxonomy): domain Bacteria; phylum Bacillota; class Clostridia; order Christensenellales; family Pumilibacteraceae; genus WRGC01. The sequence continues at coordinate 889 of WRGC01000021.1, read as the reverse complement.
TTTCATCTTAATGTATTCTATTTGTACATTCTTTATCAATTGTAAGTAAAAGTATTTTACACTGTACTTTAAATATTTAATAGTCTTGTTGGTTGATTAATAGTTGCAATGTATGAATATGTAAAACTCAAAACATATGAACAACATAAAGAAAAATGATTTGATTAAGGTATCAAAAATATTAATTATATTGGTTGTGCTATTTTCATTTAGTTTTATATTGGCATGCAATAATTAGGATAGAAAGCAAGACAATGAACTAGAATATTTTTATCATAAATATGATTTTACCGCACCAGCAAATTCTTCTCATACTATCAATAGTTATATTATTCGTCTCGCTGTAGATGATATTGATTTTATACAAGTAACTACTGAGAAACTTACATTGACTATGAAGGATGGAGAGTTGATTCCACATTATGCTTTGTCAACTGCAGGTGTGTATGTAATCAAATCTATTGTAACTTGTTCGTATGATTCTCGCAATTTTTATTTTAATGTTGAGGCTTATTATACAACAACATCATTATACCCTAGTAATTGACAAAGAGTTGAAAATTATAGTTTAGATTTTAGTATAATAAAATTTTTTTGTAGGTTTGGCTATTGGTCATACCTATTTTTTATGTCATTGACTTTTGTATTTGCATTTAAGTACAAACTGCAAAAATTGCTATCTTTTAAACTCCTCTAGATATATATATGCAATAAACCAAAACAAATTATTTGTACCTATCGTTGCTTTTTACTTTATAATTGACACAAAAAAAATAATATAAATTACGAAAAACATATGTGAATATAGTTGACATGATACTAGTATCATGGTATGATACTAGAAAAATTTTTACATAAGATGTTATCCTGGGTAAGACATATTTTGTAG
>WRGC01000020.1 GCA_009787385.1 Bacillota bacterium | reverse complement strand
TCCCAAATACTCAAGTCAATTCTATATTCAATTCTATATTGCAAAACATATTGCAACACCAATAATCCCAACTAGAATATCCAATTGCCTAATATAGAATTAAATATACCTATTAACATTCATAAAACAAAAGCACAAGGTAATTTTTTACCTTGTGCTTTTTAGCTCCCTAAATGCAATCTCAGTCCCTTTCTTTGTTTTTTAGTTCTTCAAGTTCTTTTCTCAGCTCTCCTGTTCTTTTAAAACACCATCTTTCTTAATAAAAATTAAACTTCCCAATGATATAATAGCCAAACCTTGCATAAAACTAAATATAAAAACAAGAGAAGCAATATTTGCATCTTGGTTAACTATCCTTGTAACACAAATAGCTAAACCTAAAAGTGATGATATCCATGTAGGAAAATAAAAACTAAATTTATCAAACTTTACCATAATAACAATTAAAAAAACAGGATAAAGTACTATGAGTGCATATATCAAATCACATAACTTTTATACAATCTCATCAGTGTTTTTCTTTTTAAATAAAATTTTTCCTACCGTCAACAACGCTCCACATTGCATAACACATATCAAAACAATAAATATTGTAACATCAATGTCTTTATCTATCAAACGCAAAGTAACACTTAATACACATAATGCTAATGAAAAAAATACATCAACTAAAAAAATCTTTCTCCATTCCCCATAATAAATTAAAAACAAACCATTGGTATAGAATATACCCCATTTAATACAATATTAATAATTACTCTAAAGAACTGTCTTAAAAATTCGTAAGACAGTTCTTTAGATAATGCAAAATATATTTTTATATCATTAAAACTTACATAACACTGTTGTCAACTGTCCCATCTTTTTTATTAAATATTATCGTTCCCAATGTCATCAAAGCACCGCCTTGAGCAATGCATACAAGGACAAGATATAAAGTGTACCAATGAAACTTTTCATCTAAAAACAACTGTATGCAAATTGCTATACAAAAAAATAAAGACAAGAACACGCTAAAATAAAAACTAAGTTTTTTCATAACTCTCCAAACAATCAATAATAAGGAACAAGCAAACTCTTTAAAATAACCATTATTTATACTCTTATTATATCACATACTTATCACTTTGTCTAATTCTCTATAGATTTTTTACAAGCATATCTCTCAAATTTCATACGCAATAGAGTGTTTGTTTTTAATATAAAATATTACTTCTCAACCACATTGTTTGCTCTTTCAATTAGTCTTGTCATATCATTGGATACACTATCATATACTTCGTTTTGGATATATCTTGCACTACTTCCATTATTATTGATATTAAAAACTATTTTAAAATAATTGGCTTTTTATCAATCAATTTTCTTGTACTTGAATTTTCTATTTACCAACTCCTTTCCCACAAATACTATACCTTTTTACTTGACTTATATATTTAATTTGTGATAGAATAAACCCGTTGATGGAGAGATACCGAAGCGGTCACAACGGGGCGGTCTTGAAAACCGTTAGGTCAAAAGCCACGGGGGTTCGAATCCCTCTCTCTCCGCCAAATAACACAAAATTCCATCTCATTTGTATTTATGAGATGGAATTTTTAAGTATAAATATACATTGATTTTATCAATACAAAAAACAATTTAATATAAAAAGCACAAGACTTGCTTATCTTGTACTTTTATAGTTATTAGATTCCAATCTTTTTTTATTTTTCACTCTTTAAGTTATTGTATATAACAAGGATTAAGCAATCACCTTTAAAACCACCTTATATAGCATCATTACATCACCATGCTTATAGTATTTCAATAAGTTTATATAGATTTTTTAAACACCTATATTTCAAATTTAATATAAAATATTACTTCTCTACCGCATTGTTTGCTCTTTCAATCAGTCTTATCATATCCTTGGATACTCTATACATATACTTCGTTTTGGATATATCTTGCACTACTTCCATTACCTTATTGTATTCTAATATACAAAAAAACTCTGCACCATTGTCTATTAGATGTAAAATTACCTTATATATATCATTCAAATCATAGTTGAGATGTTCTAATGCCCAATCTCTATCTTCCAAAAACTTGGTCGTACTAGTGTTGATACCACCAATTGTCTTTGAAAGTTTTTTATAATCCTTATATCCACAAATTTTTTTTGTAGTTAGTTGATGAGCATAGCCGTGAGTTATTTTTGCAGAATTATTTTTTTGTTCTTGGTCTACTATTGCTTTGCGGCGATTGGTCTCTGCCACTTGATATACCTTGATATCATCACACTTCACGGCATCTACAAAACTTATCTCATTTTCAAAATATTGCAATACAAGATCTGTCAAATTATATTTTAGCAAACTTGACTTGCTAAATTTGTTCAAATCTGCATCATCAAACAATCCATATTCAACAAATGCAAGGTTGTCTGCTGACAATTGTGGAAGATATTGATCCAATTCGGGCAATTTGTGTTCTTGCAATATTTTTCTACATGACTGCATAGCCGCAATATTGGACTGACGCAAATTTATAGTTCTATCATGTTTGACTATAGCACTTGCGGCATCTCTATCTGCTTGAGTATTTTGGTCACCATTTAACAAAAAATCTATAGAAACACCAAACAACTTGGACAAATTTAGCATGCATGCAAGATCAGGCATACCTTTGTCACTCTCCCACTCTACTATTTTCTCCAAAGGTTGCCACAGTTTGGAACTCAATTCCAACTGTTTCCACCCTTTCAAACCACGCAAGACCGCTATCCTTTGCCCTAAAGTCATAACCACAACTCCTTTGTTTTTCTATTATGATTATAGTTTATTTGCCTATGCGTTGTCAAATTTCTATAAATATATAAATAAACAAAAGAGAGTAAATATATTGAGATTGCAAATTAGTTTTTTATAATAAACAATATATTATCAAGCTGCATCTACTATTGTATCTATTGTACAACAATCTACTCATATACTAAGAACATAACTATGTTAGTCTAAATACAAAAAACCATATCACCTAAAGATACTATGTCATATAAGTTTGCATTCTTGTATGCACATCTAACACTCAAACTATAAAATGAAAATTGAATATCTTTTAACAACAAATAATCTAATGGATTATCAAACCCTTCATTCAATATCAACTCTACATTTGGAAAGTATATGCTATCATTCAATCTCAACCCTAACCTAGAATCCAATCCCGCACCTTGTACAAAAATCTCTAATTCAAAACTACTACCATTCTCCAACACAATATTACTACCATCAATGTGTATATACCCATCTTCATAAATCCAATTAATATCTACTTTTGCAAAATTGTCAAATCCAACTTGCTTTAAAAGAAATATCATCTTGACATTATTGCTTCCACTAAGATTTAGATTTACAATTTTGTTAGTAAAACTTTTTGCCCCGCTCAAACCTTGATGTAGATTTTTCAATACTACAAAGTCATACAATCTAGTTGCATTGATGTCATCTACAAATTCATATTTGTTAGAATTATTGTAAGATTCATCACTATTGCTATCCAACCAATCTGCAACTCTATAGCTTGCAATGTTTGGCAAATCTTTTTGAACCACTTTATATAAATTGTTCGGCAAAGCAAATGACAAAATAGCCACCAACAACATTATTGCAGGCATTGATATTAGGATTGTCCAATCTCTTGTTTTTGCTAATATATTTTTCATATGTATTGTGTTTTGAAAATACTAGATATCAATTTTGATTGTATCACAAAACTAGTTTTATCTATTCATCAATTATAGCATATATTTTCCAATTGTATACCTTTTGTTTACAATTTGTTCATAGTAAATTTTTTCCATAATGTAAAAATTTTACAAATTTGAATACAAAATCTGTGATGCTATATATATATCATCTATATTGGCAAAACTAGATAATCTAAAAAAACCTTTTCCATTCTCTCCAAATCCCTCACCAGGCGTACCCACTATTCCCCACTTGAGTAGCCTATCAAAAAACTCCCACCCACTCTTGTTGTGTGGGACTTGCAACCATATATATGGCGACATAACACCACCACAATTGTATATATTCTTTTCAGTCAATATACCCTTAAGTATTTTTGCATTGTCCAAATATTGCTTTATATTCTTGTAATTGTGTACCATACCCTGAGTACTCAATGTGGCACTCAAGGCTACTTGAGACAAATAAGAAACACCATTGGTTTTGAATGAAATCAATTTATTAAATAGCAAATTGAGATTGTGTCTAATTGTTGTTGAAATAACTATCCACCCACCTCTCAATCCACTAAAACTCGCTGTTTTGGACAAGCTACCTATCTCTATACAACATAGCTTTGCTCCGTTGATTTGGAATATACTACTAGCATAACACTCGTCTTTGGGGGCAACAAAGGCTTCGTACGCACTGTCATATAGTATTATTGAATTGTTTGACAATGCATAGTCAACCCAAGCCTGCAGTTGTGTCCTAGTATAAACATTTCCAGTAGGATTGTTTGGATTGCAAAGATATACAATATCCACTTTGGTTTTTGGTGGTTGTGGCAAAAAATTATTTTGTATATTTCCATCTATATAAAATATATTATTGCCATTCAAAATATTGGTATCTACATATACAGGATATACTGGATTTGGTATTGCAACTGTGCAAGGTTTGTCAAATAAATCCAAAATCAAACCAAGAGTAGACTTTGCTCCATCTGTAACAAATACATCTCCTTTGTCCAAATCTATACCCTTGCAACCGTAATAATCTACCAAACTAGCTTTGGCAAAATCATATCCACTATACTCACCATATCCCTTAAATGTATCAACCTCTCCCATCTGCCTACTAGCTTGCTCCAAAGCTAGTACAACTGTAGGACTTAATGGCTGTACTACATCACCAATACCTAAACGACAAATCTTGTCATCTCCATACTTTGCAATATGCAACTGTGTGCGTTTTGCTACTTCAGCAAACAAATAATTGTGTTGTAGATTATCAAAGCCCTTGTTTGTCTTCATAATCTATATGTATATGTATGTGTACACCTTTGTGTTACATATATTCAATTTGCATCTTTACAATGAAAGCGTAAAACGAACGGTTATTAACAATAAAATACAAACATTAAACAAAAGTAACAATATTCTTTTTTGACGCCACAAAAGAACCAAAAAAGCTTTTGGGGAATCCCCCCAACCCCCCGAATGCTTTAATGTTGATTTTAATTAATTTGGGTGTTAATTCTTTCTAGATTAATCCACTATATTTGTACACTACTTTTACAATAATATATACAAACTATGACTATTATAAAAACAATTCAAATTATCACAACTCACCCAATTTCTAAAGTATTTGAAAATCCAGAATGCCTAAAATCCAAACTACTACTCAATGCCTTTACAGCAAATTGACATTTTTTGCCCAAATGACTAGCCACATTGTATGTTGTCTTTTGAGTTTGAGCTATCTCAACATTGTTGCAAAAAATACCATATGACAAAGCATTGGATACCGCCTGCCATGAAAGTATAGTTGATTGCTCAAGCTTAACAACGGGCGTACTCAATTCTTGAGCAGATGACACAGGGTCATCATATACAAACTCATATGTATGTGACTTGCGTGAAAACTTGCCGTCCTTTATAGTTTGCACAGTGGCAGTATATTGTTGCCCCTTATTCAAGCTATTTAATATCATAAAACTATTGTCTACCACAATCTTTCTATCTCCAACTATATTTACACAATATCCATCCAAACCCCTAAAACTATCCCACTGCAATACTCCTTCTTCTTGCAAGATATGGTTGGGTATAGGCAAAGCTCCACCAAAAATATTGCCAAAAAAACCTGTGTTGATAGACAGAATCATAACCACAAAAATCAACAAGTACAAAAATCCAACAAACAAAAATATAGGAATTGCCTTGGTTGGTTTTTTGTATGAATTTGTTGACTTTGTATACATGTATATAGTATGTGATAAAATAAAAAAAACACACATAATTAAATCATGTGTGTTTTTGATTAATATACAATATTAGTTAATTTCTTACCACAAATCATTGTATCTACTGTCATACCTAGTTACTTTGCCTTTTACATCAAATCCCATCAACACATTGTTTCGCCATACAGTTTGAGCATCTTTTTGTCGTTCATTTGCAATCAAATCTTTGATTGCATCTCTAACTGTTTTAGTGTGTGCCGCACTTGTCCAATCACCCAACGCATAAACTTTTCCATTAGGCAAACCACCTCTAGTGACATCTGATAGATATAGTATGTGTATACCATTGTCTGTAGTTACCATCCCCGAGATAGCACCCAATCCACCTGTACCATTATCATAATCTCTTCTCAAATCCCTAGCCGCTCTTGCAAACTCTACGACCCATTGCAAGTCCAATCCATACTTATCATCTTCATCACCCGGCTTTGCATCGTTGTTGCGTCCTGGTTGAACCAAATACCCTCTATCCAACTTATCAAATATCCCACCATCATTATTATACTTGTATATCATAGTATCAAAGGCAGAGTTTGCTTCAAATGTGCTTCCTTCTTTACCTTTCAAATTTGCCTGTATCTCTTCAAATGCTTGACTAGCTGTCTTGAATACTCCTGTATTCCAACCATCTTTTCTAACCTCTACAACTATATTGTCGGCCAAGCGTTGTCTCTGTTCTTCAAACTCTTGCTTGCTATTAGCATTTGCCTTGATTACTTTTAATTCAGCTTGTTGACTTTCACTAAATTGCAATAGGATATGCTTTACCCAAAACAACTCACTAGTAGGCTCATACAATATCAAATCACTACTATCTGCCAAAGTATTAAAACTAGTTGGATCACTTGTGTATTGTTGTTGTTGTTGAGCCAACATACTAGAATATCTTTCTTGAATGTCTAAATCAGTTATACCATCTTCTATGCTATCATTCAACCATTGTGTAAAGACTTCTTTTTGTATTGTCCTATATGCTGTTCTACCTACCGCCCAATACAACACGCTTTTCTCAGGATTGGCATCCAAATCTTTGCCCAATTTATTGTAAGCTTGTTTGTATTCACCACTATCTATCAAATCTTGTATATTTGATATTTGTTCTCTTTGAACTTTTATATCATCTGCACTCAACCGATAATCATTGTCTAAGTTTTTTGAAAATGTAGTCAACACTCGTCTAAATGCTGCTATATCTAATGACTTATAGTACTCATCAGGGTTATCACCAGGAAAATAATCAGGCATCCACATTGTAGGTTCTGCAATATGTTCCGTATCAGGTGGTGTTGGAAATTTGTTTGGTGGCGTAGTAGGGTCAGGTTGTTCTACAGATGGTCTTTCTGATTCCCCCCTTTCCTTAAGAATTTGATTTCCTACAGTAAAAATCTCAGTTTGCAATGCTTGATACACTTGTTGAAGTACTTTATTGACATTGACAAAGTCATCGCCACTCTTGTTATCATCCTCATCTACTAAAGGCTTCCATTGTACCCCTTGGCGTAAAAATTGATGTTGTGGTATGTCATCTACCCACTCTTGTTCCTTAGGCATAGCCTTAGATGCTTCACCTTTGGCAAACTCTATTTCCATATACGCATTTTCTATCTCTTCAAAAATCAACTCTTCCAAGGATATACGGACAGCATCTTCTTGTGTCACAGATTCATCTTGCATTAGAGTATCTTTGTCTGTATTAAACTTGGTGACCAAAGCCCCCTTGTATATATCTATAGACCTAGACTTGTAAACCACATCTCCAGCAGACTCATTTCTATAATTTTGCAACTTTTGATCTTGAATTGGGATAGATGCCACTATTTGTTGCATATCCCTTTGGTTTTGTTTTTCAAAAAAGAAATCTGCACAACCCACCAAAAAAGGTGCAGATAGTGCAAGCACTAACAACAACAAACCAATTTTTTTTATAGACTTTTGCATAGTTTTTTGCATCTAGTATACCTCTTTATCCAATTCATAGCCCCTATGTTTTACATCACTTCAACAGCATTCAAATGAGACTACTACCATAATACAATCTTAATTGCAATACAAATTTTATTGCATATACTTAAAAATACTCATTTTCAATTATACAGTATTTGACAAAAAAAATCAAGTGATTTTTAAAAATACTGCAAATATTTAGTGACAAAAAAATTGGTTTGCAAACATTTGTAGTGAATAAAACTACAATAATTATGATAGATTTATCTTTAAAATAAATACATTTTTTCAATCTATTAATGTTTTTGATATGCTATATTTATTTAAAACTACTAAGCGGCTATGGTAGCAATTTTCAACAAGCATTCCAACATATCTTTAAGACCACCAAACTTGACAGTAGGCTTGCTATCATTTATCAAAATTTGCCCTTGCTTGACTTGATTTGCCAAAGACTTTGGGATATCCAATACTTTTTCAAATGATATACTAGCTTGATTTTTTTTGAGTGTTATTGCTGATGCTCCCAATTGTTGAGCCAAATTTTTGAAAAGTCCTATAGTCAATAGATTGGTAGTACTCACAGGTGGTTTGCCATAAATATTGTTAAGTTCTAACAACAATTGTTCTCTCTGTTGCAAATCAAATATAATAGCTACCCTAGCATATACATCCATCTTGCTTTGATGATCTGAAATATAGTCATCAGGGATAAATGATGGCAAGTCTGTAACTGTCTTGATATCCTTAAAAGATACTGACTTTTGCCCCTTTAGCTCATCTACTGTCTCTTGCAATAATCTACAATACATGTCATAACCAACCTTGTCCATATGCCCATGTTGCTCACGCCCCAATATATTTCCCGCTCCCCTAATCTCAAGGTCACGCATAGCCAACTTAAACCCACTACCAAACTCAGTAAACTCAGTAATAGCCTGCAGTCTTTGAGTGGATTTATCATTAAGTATATGTCTACTATCATAAGTAAAATAGACATAAGCCTGTCTATCCGATCTACCTACCCTACCACGCAACTGATACATTTGTGCCAAACCCAACATTTCACTATCCAAAACTATCATAGTATTGGCATGTGGCATATCTACACCATTTTCTATAATAGTACTAGCTACTAGTATATTTGCCTGTCCATCTACAAATTTGCTTACGGCATCTTCCATTATGTCACTGGACATTTGTCCATGTGCCATTACTATATTGGTATCAGGCAAAAGTTGCTGCAAATGAACAACGAATCTAGGCATATCAGCAACTTTGTTGTACACAACAAAAGCAGCTCCCCCTCTACCTAACTCTCTCATTATAGCATCCTTAAGCAAATTGTCACTGTATTCTGCCACATAAGTCTGTACGGGCAATCTTGCCTTTGGTGGCGTATCCAACACACTAATATCCCTTATACTTTGCAAACTCATGTGTAAAGTTCTCGGTATTGGAGTAGCTGAAAGTGTCAATACATTTATATCTGTCTTTATGCGTTTGATTTTTTCTTTGTCTGCAACACCAAAGCGTTGTTCTTCGTCCAAAATTAGTATACCCAAATCCTTAAAAACAACATCTTTTTGCAACAATCTATGTGTACCCACCGCTATATCTATTTTTCCTAATTTCAATTTTTCTATATTAGATTTGATAGCTTTAGGTGATTCAAACCTACTAAATTTGGCTATGTTGATACCAAATGGCTCTAATCTTTTTTGCACACTATTGGCATGTTGATGTGCCAATATAGTGGTAGGACACACAAATGCAACTTGTTTACCCTCCAAAATTGCACAATATGCCGCACGCATTGCAACCTCAGTTTTGCCATAACCCACATCGCCACAAATCAACCTATCCATAACTTTGCCTTTACGCAAATCTTCTAAGATATCCTTTGTAGCAGCAACTTGACACTCTGTAGGGCTATGCTCAAATGCCTGCTCAAACTCTACAAATGCTCTATCATCAATATTGTACTTAATACCTCTTGCCTGCTCCCTTTGTGCATACAATGCGAGCAAGTCAAAAGCCATCTTGCGTACACCTTGTTTGACTTTTTGCTTAGTCTTTTCAAATTCTTGTCCACCCAACTTGTTGAGTGTAGGTGTAGACTGAGAACTATACTTTGACAAGCTGTCCATATTTTCTACAGGGACATAAAGTGTATCTCCATTCTTGTACTTGACTACCAAATAATCTCTAGGTGTCCCACCAAAATCCAACTTGGCAGACTTCTCATACAGTCCAATACCATGTACACGATGTACAACATAGTCACCTTGATTTATTTGACTAAAAAGTTGATTTTTAGTCTTTTTGAGTTGCTTAACTATTTTTTTGAACAACTCATATTGCCCTATAATTATATTCTTTCCAAGTACAGCTCCAAACATTACCCCGCCATTTAGCAACTGTACTATATCATCTAATTTGTGTGTCTTAAGCAACTTTTGCAATATTCCTTGTTGCTCTGGTGTGTTAAAACAGAGAGTAATTTTGTATGGTATGTGGTCAATCTCATTGGTTGTCTTTCTAGATGCCCACATTTTGATATCATCTACAAGCCTTTCATAATCTCTACTATAGTCAGGTATAGCAAACGACTTGATTTCAAACAATCTATTAGGTTGAAACAATCTATTTTGAGAGAGATCACCATGACAAGCAATCTTGCGTCCACAAAATTCCAAACCATTGTCATACATGGGTACAACTTGAGATTTTTCTATTTGTCCTGTACTCAACAAAGAAGAGATTCTATTGCTATGCTCTTGCAAAACACGCTCTTTTGCATTAGCAACAGTCCTTGTATCATCAAATACAACAACACAATTGCCAACAAAGTCCGCAAATCGCATACTACCCATCTCGCAATTTGGCACAATAAATATACTATCCAAAGGTTGTATACTAAGTCTAGATTCGGGATCAACTGTCTTAATACTCTCCAATTCGTCCCCAAAAAAATCTAGCCTTACAGGAAATTCTGCCCCCGCACTCCATATATCCAAAATATCACCACGACTACTAAATTGCCCAGGCTCTGTCACACTTGCAACACGACTATAATTGTAGTCAATCATATGACTACACAATTGCTCAATACAAAAGCTACCACCCTTTACTACTTGCAAAGACGCTGCCCCAAACATCATACTATCCGCACAAGGTTGCAAACATGATGCCACAGTTGCAACTACTATAATAGGCAAATCATTGTCCTTTGCTTGCAAAATACTAATCAAAGCATGCAACCTTGTTTGACTATTGAGATTGTTGTAATGTCTGTCAACTAGTATGTCATCTATGCTAGGCAAATTTATGACATTTGGGTTGATATATTTGAGTTGTTCAAAAATTTTACCTGCCGCAAAATAGTCATCACAAACATATATTAGTATCTTGGGAGATGTACATATTGAATCGTCTTCATGTACAGAGCCACGCATACAAATAGCATTAGCAAGCAATATTCTTTGCCCACAATGCAAGCCAAATACCGAAATATTGTTGTCATTGCAATACAATATCTCGTTGATTTGATGTCCTAAATCATATAAAATTTGTTGATTCATGTATTTTGTACAATACTACAAGTGACAATTAGTATGCTTTTTAGCAGTTGTATTTTTAAAATACAACCTATAAATCAAAAATCACAACTTCATACCTCTAGCTTTCAATATATCTCCAATAGTGTTTGTCATAGGCTTATAGTGATTGCGTTCTTTTTTTGTAGGCAATGACTGAATATTTTCACAATAAGCTACTCTATAATTTTGGCGTTCGGGCATTGGTAGATTGCCAAAATCCAAACCTAAAATATTGCATATCTGTTTCAAATTCAAAATTTGAACATGTGCTAATGCATCATTTTTGTTTATCCAATCACAAGTTTTGCATTGAGAATTGTTGTCCCACACAAATATATCAAAGTCTCCCAACATTTCATCCATAAAAACAGCCCCACAGTCTATCATTCTTTCTACAATTATCCAAAGCTCATACAAGTAAGTATCAAGTAGCTTAGGGCTAATACAAAAACTTTTGTCTTGCAATTGATGCCCTACAATTGCTATAGATGGGCGATAATGAGATATTTGACTACGAAACATAGTCTTGGGATTGTTTTCATATACATAAACAGTATTACCAATAGATTTGCCCTGAGTGTATTTGTATTGCTCCAACAACTGCATAGGCGACAATCCTTGCTCTGCACAAATTTTGCCAAATATCTCTTTGGTCAACAAGGCATCATCATCTGACTTGTGAAGAGTTGCTGTACAATCTACATTTAGAGCGGTAGCCAATTTGTCCAAGGCTATTTGTCCTGTCACATGAATTGTCTTGTACAACATTTGTGTGTCAAAAAATACAAAGTCAGGCATCTCTAATCCATATCTCTTGCAAGCTTGTATCAAAAACTTGAAGTCATTGTCTACACTATGCCCTATCAAAATTGGATTGGTCGTTTGCATTATATCAAATATCCGCCCACTAACTTTGTCAAATGTAGGTGCTTTCAAAAAATCTGCCTTAGGATATGCAAAGTTGATATTGGGATCAAAACCCGCCCTACCTGTCTTAAATTTGGCTTCAGGATTGATTATTATATCTTGTTTGTCTACAATATTGAGATTGCAATCAGTCAACACATATCCAAAACTGCATATGTGTTGTCCATCACTACACTCAATGTCAAAAAAAAGATATTGTCTATTGTGTTGCATTTGTTTCCTTATTGGTATAAAAACTTAGTTGATTATCTTAATTGTACTGATGTCGTTACAACGGTGACTTTCTTGCCAAATTTTTGCCCCTAGGATACTGTGAGGGGGTTGATGACATCTTTTGTATTCTTATTATCTTGCGTACAATATCATTGTCCAAAACCACACTCTCTATACTACTCACTTGTGCATTGAGTTGCAAAAATGCATTTTGAGATTGTTCAATTTCTTGTTCTATATCATTGGACTTGTATGCAAGCAAGTATCCCCCTACTTTAACAAAAGGTATAGCATATTCTAATAGAGTATTGAGTTTTGCAACAGCTCTAGCTACACATATGTCGTATTTGGTGTCCTTTGGTATGTCTTCTATCCTACTATGTATTGCTCTTACTCTATCTTGCAGTCCCAACTCTCTAATGACAATATTGCAAAAATTGACCTTTTTGAGTACACTATCATACAGTGTAGCTTGCAAATCTCCCCTAACTATACACAAAGGCAAACTAGGCATACCCGCCCCACATCCAATATCAACAATATGATTATTAGACTCAATCCAATCCAATGCCAACAAGCTATCCAAAAAATGTTTTTTAAATACGGCTTGTCTATCTACAATAGTAGTGAGATTGTACTTCTTGTTGTGTTGTACAATTAGATTATAATATCGTTCAAATTGTTGTAAGTATTGTGATATTAGAGAATTTTTCATATTTATAACTTGTCCCAAAAACACAAACCAAAATACATAATATACAAAAAATGTATTAATTGTCTAAACCTTGTCCATAATCTATACTATGATACAACCTACAAATAATCTTACTCTACCTAAAGCATTTGCACCTATAATAAGCTACAAATTGGGAAATATGTTTGAGTCCCCACCCATAATACTATGCTTGGGTAGTGACAAACACACTGCCGATTGTTTTGGTCCGCTAGTTGGTCACAACTTAAAAACTATGGGTGTACCTACTTTTGTATATGGTTGTCTAAAAACACCTCTCAATTCTACAACACTACCTGTCATATACAAGCTTTTGGAGACTCAACACAAAGATGTACCCGTACTAGCTATTGATAGCATGATAGGAAAAGTAGACGATGTTGGCAAACTCAAGTTGCTAAATGGTGGTATTTATCCTGGCTCAGGCATAGGCAAGGACTTTCCTATTACGGGCAATGTTAGTCTCACGGCAATAATCACAGACCACAAATCATTTAGTGAAAGGCAACTAGTACCATTGGGCAAAGTATACTCGTTGGCTAATATTTCTGCCAAATTGGTATACAACGCAATAATGCAAATCTACAAAAAATCTACCAAAACCAAACCTCTAGACAATTATATGACAAAAATGATAAATAGATAGATATCTACCAATATTTTAAAAATTGTATTCTTAGTTAAAAACAAATATATTATCAATTATAACACAAACACAATCCCCTTGGTAGTTGATGTACACAAAAGGATTATGTTTTTGCAAAATCATACTTTATAAAATATTTTATTTTCAAACAAAATAATCTACTATATCTTTCCTACCAAATCCAAACTTGGCTTGAGAGTTTTGCCATCTTCCTTCCACTTTGCTGGACAAACTTCGGTTGGATTTTTGGCAATATATTGAGCAGCTCTTACTTTGTCTACCAAAGCCTTAGCATCTCTACCTATACTTAGTTCATTAATTTCTACAGTTTGAACTACACCTTCAGGATTTATTACAAAAGTACCTCTATAGGCTAGTCCATTATCTTCATTCAATACTTCAAAAATTTTAGAAATTTTGTGACTTGGATCACCTAGCATTATATACTCCACCTTGCCAATTGCTGTGCTGTGGTCATGCCATGCTTTGTGAACAAAATGAGTATCTGTAGAACAAGAATATACTTCTACCCCCATGCCCTTAAGAGTTGCATACTGACTTTGCAAATCTTCTAACTCGGTAGGACAAACAAATGTAAAATCTGCTGGATAAAAACAAACCACAGACCACTTACCCAAAAAGTCTTTTTCAAAACTTATATCTACAAATCCCTTGCTAGCTTGAAAAGCTTGAGTGCTAAAGTTTTCCAACTTTTTTCCTATTACCATATAATGTCTCCTTATATATTTGATAATTATTATCAAATAAGTACTAATATTAGTATATATTATACTTTTGTTCTTGTCAAATATTTATGACAACTTTTTGTACTTATTTGCATGCTTTGAGTATTTATGAGCATACCAATAGAATATATTAAGATGAAAAGGAGTAATATCTAAATAAAATTAACCTTAAAGCGTTTGGGGATTTGAGGGGATTCGCAACCCCCAAATGCTTTTTTGGTTCTTTTTTGGCGTCAAAAAAGAATATCGCTACTTTTGTTGATAGTTGGTATTTTATGTGTTAATGTATCTCGTTATACACTCCCTTATAAAATACATTCAAACAAAAACCAAAAGGCATTCACAACCTATAATTGTCAATTGTGAATACCTTTTTAGTACAAGAACTTAAATTATTGAGTGAGAGATATTTTGCAAAATATCTCTACAAGATTTGTTGAACATCAATCAAAATCTATTTGTTGTCGTGTGTTGGATTGACTCTAACTCTTCTAAACAACAACAAGTAGACAAACGCTCCCACTATCAACACTATACCCAAAATAATGAGTATTGTAGAAATTGTTGCCAAAGAAAATACATTGTTGTCAGATGGGGCTGAGACTGTAATGGTATCAATTATTTTAGTATCATTGCCTGCATTGTCAGTAACAGTGTAAGTAACTGTCCATGTCCCTGATTGATTGAGCTTGACACCATTGCCTATTGCCCATCTATCAGTAATTGTAGTTACTTCACTTCCATCAGGAGCTTTTAGTACTTTGCTAAAAGTATACACTTTAGCATCTGTATCATTTGGAGCTGTATACTCATCATCTATACCAATTATGCGAATTACATCAAAATAGAATTCGTAGTCATAGCTACGAGACTGTACAGTACCCGTCTTTCTACTATCTTTAGAATCTTTTTTATCTTGTCCTACTTGCAATCCTATATATGGAGCTTCTATGCGTCCAACCATAATAGTGTAAGTTTGGGTAGCACTCAAAGACCCTAACTTGGCAGTATAAACAATAGTGTATTTTCCATCTTGACTTGGAATAAATGACCAACCTTCATAATGTCCTGTATATCCTGTAAGATTGTCAGTATGTGTAACTGTCACTTGTCTACCCAATCTATCTGTAATTACGGGCTTGGACACAACAAAGTTTTGTTTGTCATTGCTTGCTACAACTGTAGGCAATACATAACTGTCTTCTATATCTGTACTTTGCTCTAGATATTGAGCAAAGTCACGATCCCCCACAATACTGAAAGTAGGTTGCTCACTACTACTTGCACTGCTTTCAAATTTGCCACCTTGAAGAGCTTGTCCGTTGTTCCAATCTGTCGCACCATATTCTGTAAACCATTTATTGTCAAAAGAGTATACGGCTTCAGTCTTAGGTGTAAACAAATCTCCCATCAATTCAAAACTACCACCTACTATGCGTCTACGCAAATGACTTTTTGGATTGCTATCTTGGTCAATCTCTGTCCATGTAGGCAATCTGTATGATTTGAAAACAGTGGTATCCTTAGGCACATTGTTGACACTAGAACGAGAACCCCTATTGCCGCCAACTACATTTCTACCCGTTCCACCTGGACCACCTACATTAGAATTTGGATCTATTTGAATATAGTTGGTATACACGCTATTGTTGCCATTGACATCAAACAGTCTAATTGTCAACAAGTACATACCATCAACAGGAGGCACAAAAGAAATATTGTCTATTTGTAAATTGTAAGTGCCATCACCATTCTTCTCATACCAAGTATCTATAGAAACATTGGACAACGGTTGTCCAGCAACAACACCTGGGTCTGTACCATTGCTTGCATCAAAGTCAGGAACTCTAACATTAATCTCAAATCCTACAAAATTCTTTTCCATCTCAGTCAAATTTTGTACCAATGTTGTTCCACCCAAATTCACTTCTTCGCCTTGAACCCAATGTGCTCCATTATTATTATCTAAATGGAGGTCTGTTATATTCAACTTTGATGAAGAATTATAACTTTCTTTTACTACTGTTATATCTTTTGCAACTGGTCCTACTGTCTGGTTCCATATATTGCCTATAGTATCTGTAGTAGACTTGTTGCCAACACTGTTGGTTGCTTGTACTTCAAGTCGCAAATTTGAAAAATCATCATTACCCAAAGAAATAGCCATAGAACCATTACCTATTGTGTCTAGTATTTGGTCTTCTTTGGTAAATTCTGTCAAATACACATCTACGACACCACTCTCGTTGCGGATACCTACAAGTCTATCCTTGACTGTTCTTGTGTCGCCATCTTGACTAAACTGTATTGGATATATATCTCCGTCTCCATCTATCAAGTTGTACTCTATTTCAGGCCTTACATCATTTTGGCTAGATACTGTTGGATTTGGGATTTCCCAAACTAGATCACTATTGGCAACAATATGTTGATCTATATCTTGTGGCATAGTCACTATAGGTACAGTAGTATCACTAAAATCACTAGTAATAGATATACGATATGTCTTAGTTGCAACTTGTCCTGCTTCGTCTATAATGCGATATACCAACGAATAATCACCTTCAAAAATCACATTAGACTTTTTCAAGAAAGCATTATATTTACTAAAGCTAAACCCTTCATAAAACTTTGAGTCTTTTTCATAAACTCCCAAAGTAGAATTTATTTCTTCTCCTTGATTGCTACCATTTGGGTCTATTATGTTGTCAAATCTCCAAACAGCCTTGCCTTGTGGATTGTCCAACCTTACTTCTACTTTCAACTTCTCAAAGCTTGATACATTGTCTGCTATTTTGATACTGTCAACTTGATAATTTTCTGGATAATTAGGTTGTTTAAATCCAGGGAAATAAAGAGTGGTATCGGGCAAAGGATCAGTTGGATTTGGATCAGTCTCAGAACCTTGATAACTACCATCAGGATTCACTGCTCTTTTAGAAACCGTTGCTCCCCATTTTGATGGAACTCTAAAATCATCTATCTCACTAATTGTAGGAGCCAATCTATCTATAGCTCTCACTACAAACCTATGTTGCAAACTTGCATTTTCTGGTCTACTAGATACAAATGATGGAGTATAAGCTCTATATGTTATGGTATAGTCACCTTTTTCTGTAGGATAAAAGAACATGTTTTTGGTCGTGTTATCAAACAAAACTTCGGGAGCATTTGGATCAGGCTCACCTATTGCCCAACCCGTTTTTGGGTCTACAGTCGCTACTTGAACTACTTTCTTGCTTGGGGTTGTTACAACAACTTCAACTCTAGCATTTTGTTGAAATTTGTCTTCAACCTTAGCTACATCTAATGTGATTTTTTCATTAAGATTGGACTCTCTTGCTGGAGAGTTGACTGTCAGTGTAGGTATATCTTGAGCATCTCTTTCAAAACCTATTTGAGTGCGGACACGAAATGATTGACTAAGCAAAGGAGTAATAATATCACCGTCCAAACTTACAAAACTATATGTCACAAAATAACTAGTGTTCATGTCTGCCTTAGTAGCAAAAGTTGCAACACCATCATTGATTGTCACTGGCACATCTTCATCACTTCCACCACCTATTACTGACACTTTTACTTTACCCGCTTCATTAGTGTTTGTCAAATCATAATAATTGTCATGAGTATCTTTATTCAAATTGAGTAAATTTATTCTGTTGCCATAGTCATCATACTGAACTATAGTCGCTCTAGGCAAAGTTATGGTAGCTCCCGAAGGTGCATATTCGGGGATATCTGCACCATTGTTTTGGACTTCTAGATACAACTCATCTTTTAGGTATGATCTAATATAAAAATCCCTAAAAAAGTTTGCATTGTCATTATTAAAGTATGACAACTGATAATGTCCAATCTCCTTAGCAGTAATAAAATCTAAACCATCACCAGTAGCCTGGTTATCTATAATAACTTCACCACTAGGTGCTAACAATAATGTATGCAAATTCTTAACGCTAGGCACTTCAAAATCGCCACCCAACACAACGCTAGATTGAATATGAATATTATCAAAAAGTGTACCTCCATTTTCGTGTTGTGGTTCACTATTTGGCAAGCTTGCTGCCTTAGCCAACACAAAAGCACCTGGATTGGACAAAACTATAGCCAACAGTACAATCAAAGCAATTAAGCACGATACAAATTTTTTGGAAAGTTTATTTCTTATATTCATGAACTTATCTTTTTCACTCCCTATAGTGGTTCATTTATTTTTGTCTATACTAGAACTGTGTACAATATATTGACTATAGACATTTACGATAATATCATAAGTAGCATGCCAATGTCAATATAAATAAGAAAGATTTTACATTTTAATATATTAATTTACACAATTTATTGAAAATTTTGGAAATCTCTTTGCAAGTATAGTGTGTAATTGATGTGCATTTTATGCATATATTTCAATCTCATTACACTAAAGTACTTTTTGATTATTTAAAAACAATATTTTGTTGTATCAACGCTAATATTGTGCATTGTTTGCCAAATATATTTGATAAAGCCCGTCCAAAGTCAAACTTCTATCTATCACATCTATCACCTGACTATGTTGCTTCAAAAGCTCACTTTGTCCACCTGTAGCTACAACCTTGCAATCAATACCTATTTCTATCTTTATCAATTCAATAATTTTTTCTACAGCACCCACAAAACCATATACTATACCCGACTGCATATTGGTTATTGTATTTCGCCCAACAACTGTACTTGGTATTGCAAAGTCAAATTCGGGGAGTTTTGCTGCATTTTTGGACAGACTCTCTGCACTTGTATTGAGTCCAATTGAGATTACTCCCCCAACAAATTGTCTTTGAGAATTAACTACATTAAATGCTGTTGCCGTACCACAATCTACTACTATCAATGGAGAACCATACTTGTGTACCGCACCTACACAATCTGCAATCCTATCAGCTCCCAAATTCTTTGGATTGTCATACTTTACATCTATCCCCGTCTTGATACCACTACCCACAAACAATGGTTTGATATCAAAAAAATATTCACAAACCCGCTCATAGCTAAAGTTGAGACTAGGATTGACACTACCAACAATAATACCCTTGATATCTTTGGGTTGTACTTGATGTCTAGCTAATTGAGTAAGTATATCTACACCATACTCATCACTAGTTTTGGTAGGTCTAGATGACAATCTAAAGCTATATGCCAACTTGTCGTTGTTGTATATGCCAAATTTGGTATTGGTATTGCCTATATCTATTGTTAATATCATATGTTTTAAAAATAGTATACAAATAGAGTATGTTAAGATTGAAATAAGTAACTACCTAAATAAAATCAACCATAAAGCGTTCGGGGGTTTGGGGGGGATTCGCAACCCCCCAAATGCTTTTTTGGTTCTTTTTTGGCGTCAAAAAAGAATATCATTGGTTTTGTTAAAATTTTATATTTCATTGTTAACAACCGATAGTTGTACTCTTTCTTCTTTAATACTATATCTATATAATCAAAATTGATTTTCTATTTAATGAATAATATAAAAATTTTATTTTTAATCACCAACCAAAACTAATTGAGGATACTTGATATTTTGCGAGTTAATATTGGTCTCACCAATATTGGTACAACCAAAGAGTTGATTAACAACTCAATTGCTGCTGTTGGCAAAACAACAACAATATAAGCCAATAGCGTACTATTGTTGTCACGAACATACGGTACAAACAAATAGAGACTACATACCACCAACATTGTATTAAAAAAACTACCTATAGCTCCACCTACAATACAAGTTGCCCATATATTTTTTTTGGTAATTTTGAATGTTAAGACACTAGCAAAGTGAGCTATCATTCCTGCAATAAAGCGTGGAAAAATAGGTAAAAGCGGATTGGTATGAAAAAACTCGCTGACTACTGTAGGCCTAACATAACTAAACAACCAACTCACAACCCCCGCAAATACAGATACAAAAACAGACAATCCAATATCTCTAAAACCTACAATCACTACCAAAATAGGCAAAAGCCCCAAAAATGGTATTCCCCATGTTTGTGGTATACTTGACAACAAAAATATGAGTGCAGCTGCTATACCGCATACCGCCACAAATCTAGAATTTTTCATAAAGTATTTTAGAAAATCATGTATACTAGATATCAATCAAATTAGAAATTCATACAAGTACTTCTAGTGAGACTACCAACAAGATATATCTCCCAAGTACAACAAATCTAACAACCAAACTACAACCAAAGCACTCCACTCACCACAACAGGTTGCTCCGAGTTGATTCTAATACAAACAGCACTACCCCAATCTAGCTTGCCATTCCCCTTAAAATCGCTTTCAATCAAATTAAATTTGCTCCAAGCCTTTTGAACATCTATATCTACAACATGATTGTACCAATTGCCATCTTGCGTAGTTATACCAAACAGCACTTGTTGAGCTACACTAGAGTACATAGTAACTTGAAGTACATAACCTTGTTGCCCTCTATACTTTAATGCACCTAGCTTGAAATTGGACAACTCTCCCCCCAATCCTGATACCCCTTGAATATCAAACGGACCATTGGTAAGAATCACACCATTCTCTTCGTCCAATTCCCTATTGGTAGTCATCCAACTATCTATACCCATTTCACTATCATATACTAGTCGCTCTGTTTGAATAGCTGACTTTTCACCTTTGTTAGATGGAAATACAATTTGCTCTACCATAGTGCTGAGACAAAAACCGTTCGTATAATGAACATTGGCAAAAGCCCTATATATATACCCATTGAGAGAATCTATTTTGACGATATATTCCCCATCGCCCAAATACTCGGCTTTGGTCTTATACCAATATCTAAATGCAGGCGGAGACTGATTGTTGAGTTGGTCATGTGTTATAAAAACCTGAACACTATCAACACCACTTGTCACTTCATCTATAGCTAGATTGAAATACCCTACATTTTGACTTATCTTTTTGCCAATAGTTGGCGAAAGCGGAATTGTATCATGATAGTTTTTGTCCAACATGGTTTGCTTTAGCCAAAGTATCTCATTCTTAGATTGCATTGGACCTACACTGTGACTACGACTTTCTGATATTGACAATCTCTTATAAATTATAGATTTTTGTACAATATCAACACCAACAGTCTCATAAATATCTATCATATTGTCAAAGCTATCGTCAGATTCGTTGCTACATACTTCCAACAAAAGAGGAATATCTATAAAAGGAGTATAACTTCCACTAGAAAAAGATACATTGTTGACTATATTTTCCTGCTTTTGAGAGTCTACATAAGAATCAGCATCATACTTAACGACTATTGACTTGATACTATCAAAAACTGTAGCTACCTTTATACCACATGCCCCACCTGCACCAATCCCAACAATTGCAACACTATTGCTCAAAAACTTTTCTTTATAGCTAGACAAATACTCAATCATTGCAACAGCCTTAAATGCAACTAAACTCCAAAAATACCAACAACTATCTTGAGGAAAACTTACAGGTTTGTTCATCTCATCTTTGTTGAGATAATAATTGCAAAAAGACAATGACAATGGATATATAGTAAAATTATCCAATGTCTCTCTTTCGCCCAAATAATCAAAACAAAATACAGCAAACCCCTCATCTAGATACTTTGCAATCTTTGCCTTATTGTAATCTACTCCAATATCATTGATAAGCATGACTGTATCAGGGCAATTGTCTTGCACCCTTTTGTGCAAACTACACCTAACCCTTATGATATACAATTGCAAAGTAGTAACAGTAAAGTACGCATCTATACTCTCTACACCATTTTCAACATTGTTGCTAAGTATAGATACATCTAGGTCATCTTGTCCTAGATTGAGTCCTTTCCATAAATTGCTAGCTGTTACCAACTCCATACAATGATATTATAGTATACTTGATATTAAGTGTCAACAATTATTGGTAGATTTTGGATATTAATGAGTTTTTGAGAAGTGTCAAAAGTAAATTAATATAAAAAATTAACACCCAATAAAATCAACCTTAAAGCATTCGGGGGGTTGGGGGATTCGAACCCCCCAATAGCTTTATTGTTTTTTTGGCGTCAAAAAAGAATAATGATACTTTGGTTGATTATTTGTATTTTATCGTTAACAACCGCTCGTTGTACTCTCTCGTTTTTGAAATACTCAACAAACTTTTGACTACAACAATCTATCCAATACTATTTTCAACCTACTCAAGACACTATCATTGCCTATCACCTTTACCATATCTGTAGCTCCACCAGGCGTTATTGCACTTCCTGTAATAGCAATACGAAGTATCCACATTACTTGTGCTAACTTGATATCATTTTGTTCTGCAAAATCTTTCAAAACATCATGCAAATTATTGTCTTGTTCAAAGCATTGTTGCAACAATAATTGCAGTTTTGGAATAACAATTTTTGCAAGATTGACATCTGTCTTTTGTTTTTTATTTTCAAATAAATTTAAGTCAAAAGACCTAAAATCTTCATATTTTAAGAAGCTAGTTAAATCAATAACATCAGTCAACACGCTACAACGGCTTTGCAGTAGGCTACAAAGTGTTTTTATGTCAGGGTTTAATATATTCCAACTGTCAATTTGTGGAATAATATGTGGCGATGCAAGAGCAAAAAAAACATCAAAATCTAGTTCTTTAATATACAAACTATTAAGCCATTTGAGTTTTTGCACATCAAATATTGATGGTGATTTTGACAATCCTGACAAGCTAAATTTGTGTACCAATTCTTGCAAACTATACTTCTCATTTTCCTCTTTACCTGACCATCCTAGCAAGGCAATATAGTTGATTATAGCTTCTTTGAGATAACCTTGATTGATAAAATCTTCAAAGCTCGGGTCACCCTTTCTTTTTGACAACTTGTGTTGACTATCTCTCATTACTGGTTGCAAATGGATATATTGAGGTCTTTTCCAACCCAATGCATCATACAACAAATTGTACTTTGGCGTACTAGACAAATACTCTACCCCCCTAATTACATGGGTAATATTCATAGTATAATCATCTACTACATTGGCAAAGTTGTAAGTTGGCATTCCATCATTTTTGATTAAAATATTGTCTTCTAGCTCCTTATTTTCCACTTGTATTGTGCCAAATATCAAGTCTTCAAATGAACTTGTCCCTACGGTTGGGATATTTTGGCGTATTACAAATGGCTCTGTTTTGGCTCTTTGTCTCGCTATTGCTTTGTCCAATTGGAGACAACACTTGTCATATTTGGTATGCCCTTGCAAATGCATTTCTTGCAATCTTTGCTTGGTACAAAAACAATAATAAGCATCACCTTGTTCTATCAACTGTTCTGCTATTGGCATATACAAAGCTTTTCGTTGTGACTGAATATATGGACCAAAATCTCCCCCCACATCTGGACCTTCATCATAAATCAATCCCGCACTCTTGAGTGAACTATAAATAATTTCTTCTGCCCCATCTACCTGTCTCTCAATATCAGTATCTTCCAATCTAAGCAAAAACTTGCCACCTTGTTGCTTTGCAAAACAATATGCGTACAATGCCGTACGCATTCCCCCAATATGCATATATCCTGTAGGGCTAGGTGCAAATCTAGTGCGTACTTGACTTTCTATCTTTTGACTATCCATTTGTTTTTAAATTCCTTTGAGTTGATATTTGCATTATAAAGCAAATATGCCAATTTGTCAAGATAGTACAAAAAAGAGAACTGCCAACAAGCTATGTTGTTGTACAAAAAACTATAAGTGCAACAAACACTGAGTACACATTTTTTCTAAAAAAAATCAACAGACACAATCAAAAAATGCACACAAAAATATTTGTATGCATTCCAACATTATATCCACTTGCTACCAAACTTAACACACTCTACTCTTTACCTTCCCATAAATTATCCACTTCTACACAATCATCATCTTGCAAATTACCAAGTAATAATTTTATAAAATTATCCAATACAATACATCTACCATTGTAAGCAAACATCAAACTAATGTGACTACTAAAACAAGTTTGGTCATATCCTAGCAATATTATATGCTTGCCCAAAGTATATGCCATACCTATTTCCCAAGCTGTACCAACATCCTTTGGTGATATCCAAGCAACTACTGTGTCAGCATCTTTGATAGCATTTACATTTTGATAAAATGTATCTTTTGGTGTAGCTCCATCGTGTTGCCTAGGAAAATAAACATCAAATCTAGAATATGGTTGCAAAATATCAACGGCATTCTCTATCCATTTCATCATTGCAAAACTATTGTCATCAAACCATGGAGCAGCAAAATATATTTTTTGCTTTTTACCTGTATATTTTGGTATATCTTTTATAATATTATCAATATTATTGCTAATACTATCTAGTTTTGATTGCAAATTTTGCGTAGTTATGATATCCCAATTCTTTATTCCCCTTACTGTACCCGTACTGTTCATAATTATTTACTCCCAATAGTCATTTTTATAATGTATTTGTATTATACAACTATAAGTATCAATAGTCAATTCAAATACTTTATTGAGAAATAAAGAGAGTGTATAACGAGTAGATATTGACAATACAAACAATCAACAAGACAATTATTATTCTTTTTGACGCCAAAAAAGAACCAAAAAAGCCTTTGGAGGGGGGGGCGAATCCCCCTCCAAATCCCAGAAAGCTTTAAGGTTGTTTTTATTTAAATACCACTTGTTTTTATATTATTGATGAATGATACAATACAAAAAATGATAATAAAATACAATGTTGTTTGAATAAAGACAATCTCACACTAGACAACTTTGCATCTATGCTACTTTGGCATGAGTATGTTTTGTTACCCATTTTTTCATTCTAAATGGACTAAAAAAGTAATAGAATCCAAATGTTATAAATGTTAGCAATATCCATTTTATCCATGTGCCAAACAATTGAGCTGCTGTTCCATCAAAATACAACTGCTTTCCATCAATTGTAGTGTGCGTAGCTAAGTATTTTTGCAACAAGCATACAGTCCATGGTCGTGTTAAAAATAATGTAACCGCTTGTATCATCAAACACCCAACACAAATAAAAAAATAAACTATTCCATTCCCGTCAAACTTAGAATATTTTTCTACAGATTGTTGAGATACAACATCTTGTTGTTGGGTATCCGTTTGATACACTGTATTAGAGTTGCTTTCAAAATCACTACTCTCTATTTTGTCCAAAGCATCTTGATACTTTTGTCCATATTCTTCTTCATTCATAATAGACTCCTTTTTGTCATGAACTTTTAATTTATTATTTACTAAAATATGTTTAATTTTTAATATAACAAGCACTAAGCAAAAAATGTATAGTACAAGAAAACAAATATTTGTTATTCTATAAGAATATCCCAATATCTCCACAAAATATATAAACCCAACATCACCCAAACCCAGTAAATAAATAAATTTCATAAGTTCTACAAAAACTATCCACAATAAAGGCACAATAGCAATACAGTTCATTATCAACAAACCAATGTGTTTTTTGTTGGTTTTATTATCGTCAATCATAAGCAAGTTTCCTTATCCAATTATGTGAATAATTATATCATATATATGTATATATTATAAACAAATTATTAATTAAATTATTTGTTATTTTTTTACAATAAATATATTTATCAAATTAAAATCAATTGGCTTAATTTTATTTATCAAAATTTCTAATTATGTACAGTAACAATATAAAGCATTAAAGAAATACAATTGACAAAACAATTAGTATACGCTGCATTAATATTGAGAGTGCACAATATGCTGTTATTAACAATAAAATATAAACTTTCAACAAAACCAGCGTTATTATTTTTTGAAGCCAAAAAAGAATCAAAAAAGCTATTGGGGAATCACCTCAAACCCCAAAACGCTTTAAGGTTGATTTTATTTAAGTGTTACTTTTTCAATATTGGCATAATCCATTTGTACACTCTAGATTTTTCTTATATATACAAAATCAATTACAAGCAAAAACCCCCTACATACAAAATATATAGGGAGTTAAATATTTAAAAAAATCAAAAAACTATTCCATAATAGCAGTCGCACCAGCATCTTTGAACTTGGTCAACATTTCTTCGGCAGCAGACTTGGCTACCCCTTCTTTGATAGTCTTTGGAGCACCATCTACCAACGCTTTAGCTTCACTCAATCCCAAACCTGTCATCTCTCTAACAGCCTTAATAACATTAATCTTGTTTGGTCCTACTTCTTTCAAAACCACATTAAACTCGGTCTTTTCTTCAGCTGCAGGAGCTGCCGCCGCAGCGGGTCCTGCAACAGCCATTGCTGTTGCAGACACACCAAATTCTGTCTCTATTGCCTTTACTAATTCGTTTAGTTCAAGCACTGTCATTGCTTTGATTTCGTCTATCATTTTTTTGATATCCATGATATTCTCCTTTTAAAATTATGCTTTACGCATTTGTTGTAAAATTAAAAAATTTTACATATTAAGACAACTACCTATAGTTGTACAAAATATATTATTCTGCTTTTTTTTGAGCTACTTGGTCTATTGCTACAGCAAAACTACGCAACGGACTTTGCAACAATCCTAACAATTGAGCCAAAAGTACTGGCTTTGCTGGTATTGTAGCCACGCTTTCCATTGCTTTTGCGTCACATACATTGCCTTCTACTATACCTGCTTTTATTGTCAACTTTTTGTCTTTTTGTCTTTCAAAAAGTATCTTAGCACCCGTCACTGCATCGTCATAACACAATGCAAAGGCATTTGGACCTGTCAAAGTACTGTCAGGCAAACTCAATCCCGCTTGTTGCAATGCTCTAGACATTATGTTGTTTTTTATTACAGCATATTCTACACCATTCTTACGCAACTCAGCACGCATAGCGGTATCTATACCCACAGGTATACCTCTATAATCCGCAACTACCAATGATTGAATCTTTTTGAGCTTGATAGCAAGTTCTGTTACTTCTAGTTGTTTTTTGTCAATCGTTTCTTGTTTAGGCATTTTTCCTCCTTATTTTATTAATCAATAATTAAATACCAAAAACTCTTGTACAAGATAAGCACAAGAGTCAAGTCAATTTAATACACAAAAATACCTATACAAATATTGCAAACAATACTCATATCAAATATAATTGAAACACATCAAATCAACCTCGCCAAGTACCAAAAAGTATTAAGGATATTATATCCACTAGGGTCTATGGTAATTTTGTAAGTACATTATATCACTATTATATAAACATGTCAACAATTTTGATATTTTTATAGATATTGTACAATTGTTTTTGACAATATCTCTCAACTATAATCAAGAACAACCACTCCAACCAATAATTGCACAAAATTTAGGAACAACAAAATCAAATATTAATAAGATTTTTTTGCAAGTAGATAATTTTGACAGCTATTTTTGTAATATTTTTTACCGCATCTAGGTAGATAAATAATGACAAACAAAAATTAGCCTACTGCAAACTGCAATAGGCTAAAAAATTTAGCTATATAGATACCAAAATCAATTGTATCATTTAATATTATCCCCATACACGAATACTTGCTCCCCCCCAACTATCACAAAACCACAGTATCCAACATCTATACTCTTTTATAAAAATACTACTATCTCAACATTATACCATTGACATCTATACCACAATACATCAACAATATAGGTAAAAAGCTACTAACTATGGTGTATATATAAATATAAATTGTAAAAAAAGCACAAAAACCTATCTTTTTGGTTAACTTGAGATTCTTTAGATAATTATAATTGGGTGGTATTCCGTATTTACATTCCCAAAATTTAAACTTAGGCTTGTATTTAAACATATGTTTCATAACCAATAACTGAATAATAGCTCCAATAATAAAAGTAGGAAATACCGAAAGCATAGCCGTACCACCAAACCATTCCCACTCTACACCATAACACAATACTATACTTGCTGACAATATCAATAAACTTGCATTCACTACAAATCCAATTATATATATGTTTTTATATTCATAAAACCTCGTATCTTCAGTGACATATTTAAGTCTTTTTCTCGTTTTGATATGCACAAATACTGTGTTATAAAACAAACTTATTACAACTATTATTGATACCAAAATCAATTGTATCATTTAATATTATCCCCACACACTAATACTTGCTCCCCAACTATCTACAAACCATTATCTCAACATAATACCATTAACATCAATCCCACAATACATCAACAATATAGGCAAAAAGCTACTCACTATAGTATACAAGTTAACATATACTAAAAACAAAACAGAAATAAGAATCTTGATATCCAACTTAGCATTGATGAAATGAGATGGATTGTAAGTCCCCCATTTACTAAAAAATATAAATTTAGGCTTATACTTAATAATTGGCTTCCTTACTAAATTTATAGGAATAATACTAATAGGTATTGTTGGATAAACAGCGAGCATAGCCGTACCACCAAACCATTCCCACTCTATACCATAGTCCAATGCTATGCTTGTTGATGTGACCAACAAAACAAGATTTACTATAAATCCAATTATAAATATACTTGCATACTCTCTATATTTGGTATCTTCAGTAACTGATTTAAGTCTCTTCCTTGTCTTAACAAGGACAAACATTGTATTATAAAATATGCTTATTGCAACTATGATTGATACAAACAATAACTGTATCATGTATTATTACCACCATGCATCTATACTTGCTCCCCAACTATCACCAAACCATGGTATCCAACATGCTTGATAATGCACTGTAGCCCATGGCTTGCTCATTGTTATCTCCAACACTTTAGCATTGTCATTTATATTTGGATTAAATATAGCCAATATTATCTCAATAACACTCTTAATAATTGCTCCTATGACAGAACTAGCAGTCAAACAAATGACAAAAACAGATATAGCAGCAAATATTATCGCAAAATAATCATCAAGCATTGGTATTATCCATGTAGCTATATCATAAGCCGAAAGAACTGCTTTAATTTTCTTTAATGCTCCTGCAGGATCTGCTAAGTCCTGTATTGCACTAGAGAGTGAGTAAACATTAGCAATTATCCCAATAATACTAACCACCATTCCAAACTCACTATCACCATCAAAAGACAACTTGTTCCATGTGATGTAAAATCCCCACGCATTCATGCGGGAC
>WRGC01000019.1 GCA_009787385.1 Bacillota bacterium | reverse complement strand
TATATTATACAATTTATCACAATATTATAGCATATATATATATATATATATATATATTGTCAACATATATTCATATATTAGCAATATATAATACATATTTAGAGATTGAGTAGAATTTTTATAGATATTAATAATACAAAATACTGTACAAGTCATTAGAACAATGTACAGTATCTCAACAATATTTAGTTGTATATTTTTATCTATTAATTGTAATTGTGTCAATTGTAAATAAAATAGTATCAATATCCAATACTATAAATTTGAATATAATTGATTATTACAATATCAAACTTGTTGTAGTATGATAAAAATCATCAATAGTTTTTATCAAATTATTTTTACAATTGCACTACCTTAGCAAACTTCTTTGCTAGCTCTATGTCATGAGTAACACATATCAATATTATATTGCAATCTTTTGCATAACTAAATATATTATTCATAATACTTGTAGCTGTTGATTTGTCTAAAGCAGAAGTTGGTTCGTCCAATATTATGACTTTTGGTTGTCTTATTAGCACTCTAGCCAAAGCAACTCTCTGCAATTGCCCTCCACTCAAATTTTCGTTTTTTTCATCTATTTTTTTATCCAATCCATAATCTTGTATAAATGTAGTCAATCCACAATCTAATATAGCTTTGTCTAGTTGTGCCTGACTAAATGTGTCACCCAACATTATATTTTCTCTTATTGACTTTTCAAACATAAAAGGCATTTGACTCAAAAAACCTATATTGTTATAAAAATCTTCTTGCCTTACTTTTTGAATATTTGTACCATTTATATATATAGCTCCATCTTGCAATTGCAATTGATTGAGTAGCAATTTTAGCAATGTAGTCTTTCCCTTTCCACTCTCACCTACTATAGACAAACTGTCTCCCTTATTGATTTCTAATTGCAAATCTCTTAATACAATCTTGTCGGCGTATCCAAATGTTTTTATATCTACAACTATTGTTTTTATTTCGTCCAAATGCTCATCACCAAAGTTGCAAGGTTGTTCTATCAATAATGGTTTGATGCGTTCATAAGCTTTTATATTTATCTTTCTTGTCTTAAATGCTTCTGTAAGTGTCACAATTGGTGTTATGAGATAGGTTGCAAGCAAGTATACTAGCATGACAGAACTCATACTACTAGCATAACCAATAGATACTAGATATGTCACCAAGATAGCTACAACCACTGGAAAAGTTTTGTGAAATAACGCCGCAATAGTCTGCCAAAATGCGTTGTCTCTAATTTGATGACTTTTGTATATTTGAGCTTCTTTGAGAGATTGTTGATAATTTTGGTTTTGATAAGTTTGTTTTTGCAAAAATTTTATCACCCAAAAACCATGTAATCCTTGCAAAAATACAGTTTGCGATGCACCCTTTTTTTTGTTAAATTCTAGCGTAGACTTGGCAAGTTTTTTGTTGAATATATCCAAAAATACAATAAATATCAAAGTAGCTGCAATAACTACCAAAGCAATAATGTATGATACCATCCACAATAGTACCACATACACAGCAATTTCTATGCAAGCAATAATTATTCTAATTCCATACAATGTAAAATACTGACAAATCTCCAAAGATTCATCATATGCTATAGCTATCAAGTCTCCCGTTGTGTATCCTTCTATATCATTTCTAGCCAATACTTTGTCATGCAAATGCATTCTAAGTCTTTTGCCACACTCCCACACCAACGAACTAATAAAATAATTGGTTACAACCTGACACACGGCATATCCTACAAGCAAGCCAACAGAGATAGCAACACTAATCAAAAGTTGTTGTGATTGTCCATCTATTGCCTGATCAATTACTGACTTCAACAACAATGCAAGACCAACCGTAATGATAGACAATATTGCCATAACTGCACTTAGCAAATATATCTTTAAGCGCAAAGACTTAAAGAGAGATTTGATTTGTTTAAAATGTTGTCGTCTCAATATTTTATCTTGCATGTTTTTAGCCCTCTATAAATAATATGAAAAATTAGAAATTGAGTGTATAAATTTAAAATGAGCGTACAAATAAAGTGTATTAAGATGGAAAGGAAGTAACAAGATAAATAAAAACAACCTTAAAGCGTTCGGGGTTTGAATTCGCCCCACCCCCAAATACTTTTTTGATTCTTTTTTGGCGTCAAAAAAGAATCACGCCTGTTTTGTTGATTATTTGCATCTTAAATATCCGCATCGTTGTACACTCTAAATTTAAATATCATACAATACAAAAAATAACGACTTTTATTGTCGTTATTTTTTACCTTTATCTTATACAAAAGCGACTCATTGACAACTACATCATAGGTGATTTATCTTCTTCATAAATAGCCTCTTTATCTACATTAGCTCTAATTTGTCGCTTGCGTATAAGAAACAATGCACCAATAGCAATAAACAATACTATCACAGTTAGATATATTAAGCTAAGTTTGTAATTAGAAATAGTCAATGCCACAACCAAAAATCCCGACGCTACAAATGCTAAACTAGGGAAAATAAACCTATTTATCACATTTTCATCTTTTGCTTTAATCATGAACATAAAGAACAAAGGTATGCACAAAAGTGAAAAACCATATACAGTAATATCACCTATATCAAAATAAAAATCTTTAGTAAAAAGTTGTAGTTCAGAAGTCATATGCACTACCAACCAAACACAAGCTAGCATAAAACTAAGTATTGCACCATTGTGCGGCGTATCAGTTTGAGTGTCTATTTGCTTATATAATTTTGGGATTGGTCCCAAACCACGACTCGCCAAACTATACAAATGCCTATTGGTAGCCATAGTATGTCCATTAGCTGCACCCAAACATGATATAATAATAAATACCGTCAACAATGATGAAGCAAAACTACCAAATACACTAGCAATAGCATTTTGTGTACCTTGAGGACCTGCAATCAATTCTCCTATATTACCTATCCCTGATACTCCCAAAAAATAAAGTACATACAATACAATAATCAATATACTACCAAAAGTGAGTGCTATCGGCAAGTTGCGTTTGCTATTCTTGATTTCACTATTTATAGCAGAAACAGCATCCCATCCCGCATATGCAAATGAAGTAGCAAACAATGCTCCAAAGAAAGATATGTTGCGAGTTGTCTCATTATCAAATGCCGAAATTGCAGATTCAAAACTATATCCCCTAGATACTCCCACTATAGTACCCACTATACCAACCAAAACTATAGGTACCATTTTTATAGCTGTTGTACTAATTTGAAACTTACCTGACAACTTTGGAGCTAGTACAGTCATAGAAAATATAATAGCCATATAGCCCGCCGTCAATCCAAATACAAATGTACCCTTTATATCATCAGGAATATTGAAGAGTGTAGCGGTAAAGTCCGCCGCAACATACGGCAACAAAGCCATTGTAGCGGGTCCATATATTGTTGCCATAAACCAACCACTAAAATAGCCAAACTTTGTCCCACAATATGCTTCGGTATAATCTGTAAAACCATTTACAACTTCATGCTTTTTGGCTAGGGTTGCAAATGCGTATGCACAAACAACCATTATAAGTCCACCAACAATCCATGCCAACACTCCAATACCAACATTTCCACCTGCTGCATCCAAGACTTGCCCAGTCTTAAAAAACACCCCACTACCTATCACACAGCCAACTACCATAGCTATAGCAGTAAACAATCCGTACTTGCGTTGCAATCCACTTTTGTTGTTAATACTACTGTCAGCATTGTCATGATTGACTATTTGCCTGTCACTTTGTTCCATAATTATTCTATATATAGTCCTTAAATATTTGATACAATTTTATAAATATGCACAAAAACACATATTTTTGAGATTATAACATATCAATATTACTTTTGCAAACAATGCAACGACAATTTATTATAAAAATAATATTAAACCTATTTACAATATCTTACAATATAAATTGCAATTTCACAATTAATCTATTTCTTATATTTATTTTGTAATTGTTTCAAAAGGTCTTGAACACTAGACTGAGATTGAGTATTTTGAGATGTATTATTATTGCTAGGTCTACCATTACTAAACTGCCTATTATGTCTAGTTTGATTTGAAGATTCTTCTTTTACCAATCGTTGTTGTCTATTTTGTTCTTTTTGTTGTCTCTCCTGCTCTCTTTGCTCAGCTGACTTGGCAACAGGTTTAGCCAATCCCTTAGTACGCATTGTAAGAGCAATGCGTTTTTTAACCAAATCAACTTCTAATACTCTTACTTTAACTACATCACCTACTTTTAGAACTTCGGAAGGGTGTTTGATATAATGGTCTGCTAATTGACTCAAATGAACCAATCCATCATGATGCACACCTATATCTACAAATACTCCAAAATCTATGACATTTCGTACCACGCCCACAAGTTCTGCATCTACTTGCAAGTCTTCTAGCTTCATCAAATCCGCTCTCAATATAGGTTGTGGCAAGCTGTCACGAACATCTCGTCCTGGGCGTGCTAGCTCTTCTACAATATCTAATAGCGTAGGTACACCTACACCACATTCTATAGCGGCTTTGTCTATGCCATAAGCTTTTGTTTTGTCTTTTATGTCCTTAATTCCATCTACACTACTCTCTAATCCCAACAACTTTAGCAATGCATTAGCCGCTTGATAACTCTCAGGGTGTACAGCAGTATTGTCCAAAATATTGCCACTATCTGTTATACGCAAAAATCCGGCACACTGTTGATAAGCCTTAGGTCCTAATTTAGGCACTTTAATAAGTTCTTCTCTACTATTAAAAGGCTTAACCTCCCTTACTTTAACTATATTTTTAGCTATAGTGGTATTTAGTCCTGCAACATAACTCAACAAACTATAAGAAGCTGTATTGAGATCTACGCCAACCTGATTGACACAAGACTCTACAACACCTGTCAAAACTTCGGTTAGTCGTTTTTGTGGCATATCATGTTGATATTGTCCCACACCTATAGACTTAACATCTATTTTTATCAATTCAGCCAACGGATCAAGCAAGCGTCTAGCTATACTTGCTGCCCCCCTTATTGTCACATCATAGTCAGGCATTTCTTCTGTACCTAGCTTGCTAGCACTATAAACCGAAGCACCCGCCTCATTGACTATTATATAATTCAGTGGCAAATTTGTATCCTTAATAAAGTCAGCTACAAAAATCTCAGTCTCTTTACTAGCTGTACCATTGCCAATAGAAATGACATCTACCCCATGCTTTTGAACAAATTTAAGTAAAGTTTCGTGAGCTTCTTGTTTTTTAGCATCAGACATAGTGACATAAATAACACCATGGTCAATTATATTGCCTGTCTTATCAATAACAGCCACCTTGCAACCTGTGCGATATCCAGGATCTAAACCTAAAATAGTTTTATCCTTTAAAGGAGGTTGCATTAGCAAAGGACGCAAGTTGACCTCAAACATCTTGATAGCTTGCTCACTTGCCTTATCTGCCAAATCTGTCCTAGTCTCTCTTTCTATAGATGGTGATATCAATCTATCATAACTATCCCTTATAGCATCGGCAATCTCACTATCAAAAATACTTGATTTGAGATATTCTTTATTGAGAATATCAATGCAAGGTTCTTTGTCAATCACTATATCTACCTTTATGCAATCTTCTTTTTCACCTCTATTGAGTGCTAATATTCTATGACTTGGACAATCTTTAATGTTCTGTTCATAATCTTTATAAGTCTCATATACTAGTGCCTTTTCTTTTAGTTTTTCATCCACTTCCAAAAGTGTAGCCTTAATTTTTGCAATAGATTGATACAAATCTCTCAATTGCTTTCTACAATTTGCATCATCACTTATTATTTCTGCAATTATATCCTTAGCCCCATTAATAGCATCTTGAACTGTATCTACCACACTTTCTGGATTTACAAAAGGTTGTGCTATATCTAACACACTACCTTGTTGCAACGCTTGCAAAAGCATTATATCTGCCAAAGGTTGCAATCCTTTTTCTATTGCTACACTTGCCCTTGTTTTTTTCTTTTGCTTGTATGGTCTATATATATCTTCAACTTCTGTCATAGTCTTGGCATTGGTTAGAGCTTGACTAATCTCATCTGTCCACTTGCCTTGTCCTACAATAGATGACATAACTTCTTCTTTGCGTTTTTCCAAACTTTCTAAGTATGCTAATCTATCTGCAAAATCACGCAATGTCTCATCACCACAATCCCCGTGCATTTCCTTTCTATATCTTGCTATAAATGGGATAGTATTTCCATCTGCAATCAAATCTACAATATTTGCACTATACTCCAACTTCAAATTAAACTCCTGAGAAAGTTGAAGTTTTATATCTAAAGGGGTATATGGTACTGCTACTGTATCTATACTTGGTGTCACACTGTCTAATGTAGATATATCTTTGTCTTGAGTCATAATATTTAACCTTTACAATACAAAAAGCCTAACATTTGCAAATCAACCATATTGAATGCACGAGACTTATATTGGAGTCTAATTGTCTATTTGTTACATTATATCATATTTATTTTTACAAAATCAAGCAATTTAATTGTGTTTGAAAAACAGAAAGTATACAACGAGCGAATATTGCAATAAAATACAAACCATCAACAAAAACAATATCGTTCTTTTTTGACAGCAAAAAAGAACCAAAAAATCTATGTGGTGATTGCGAATCTCCCCCCAATACCCGAACGCTTTATGGTTGATTTTATTTAATGTTTCTTATTTCCATCTTATTATATTATTTTTACACTTCTAAAAACATACACTAAATAGCATTTCCAATATATGCATACATTAATACCAACACAAGTTTGCTCATTAATATGATATTTTTGTACTAAACAAAAAACATCATACATACAATATAAAATAACAAGACATAGGAGACTACTAGCATGGAAAACAACAATCAATCTACCAAAACACATTCAATAAACATAGAAACACGCAATAGAGGTACTGTCACAGGTGTTGACAAAGTAATAAGTAGCAATGATACTAGCATAAACTTACATACCATAGATGGTGGACTACATATGTCTGGCAAAGATTTTAAAATAAAAAAATACAGTCAAGAAGAAGGAATAATAAGCTTTGAAGGAGAAGTAGACAATATCAAATATTCTCAATTACGCACTCCGCAAAAAGGTGGAATACTAAAAAAGATGTTTAAATAAAATCAATAACTTATAGATAATTCCAACAATTTCATACACTGTCAAGATATGTCTAACACACAATAATTATGGCAACAAACCAACTTATACAATTCTTGATTATGATTGCACTTGGTCTAGTATTTAGAATAATATTGGTCATTAGTAGCAACTTAGGAAAATCTCTCAAAATCAAATCAATCTATATAATTATTGATTTTTGTACTGTAGGGTTTTGCATATGCATTGCAGGATTTGCTATGATATTTATGGCTGAAAGAGTGGCTTTTTATCTATGTTTGGCTACAATAATTGGATTTTGGATTGGCGAACTATGTTTGGATAAAATTAAACATATAATAAAAACAAAAAAAACAGCCACGGTATAAATCCGTAGCTATTTTTTTATGAGTGTACAAATAGCGTACATTAATAGAAAAATGAAGTAACACACAATTAAAATCAACCTTAAAGCATTCGGGGGTTTTGGGGAATTCGCCCCCACCCAAAAATTCTTTTTGGGTCTTTTTTGGCGTCAAAAAAGAATAATGCCTATTTTGTTAATTGTTTGTATCTTATTGTAATAGCCGCTCGTTGCACACTCTCGTTTTTTCATATTTATGTTTTTGAGACTTTGCTTGCAGTAGATGATAATTTTGTATTTTTGCCTTTAACTTGCTTATCCTTTTTGATAGGCTTAAGCTTTTGCAATTGACTATTGAGATATGATGAGTATAAAAAGAATAGTTCCTCATCGGCATAAAACTCACTTATACATTTTTTAGGTGTAGAAAAAATAGGAACATCTCCAAAAAAATATGCAAAGCAAGCACACAACGCATAAAGATCATCGTACTCAAACTGCTTAGACTCCATGAGCTCTGCAAAAGATTCAAACTTTTTATACAGTTTGCTAGCAAATGGACTTGTACCATTGTATACCAATAAATGTACAAAAATCAACCAGTATGCATCTACAAATACAGGGTTCATATCTTTCAAAGATATTGGACAAATAGGATAAACTTTAATCAAAAAAGAATTGATATTGATATTGATATTAAATGTCTTGTTTGTTTTTTTAAAAAAATTGTTGGTATTGTTGCACAAATAAGAATGCAATAACATACCCTTAATATTTTCATCACCACAAAAGCTTATTAAATATTTTTTGATAGTATTTAGCCAATTTAAGTCACTTGATATTTCAGATGCTATACTGTAAGCCAACTCAAACTCCCTACCATACAAAATCCATTCAACTTTATGTTTATGCACAAGCAAAGCCTTAGATTTTTTGATTCTCTTTGGGGAATCTATTATTTCTCTAACCTCTCTAATATAGCTTTCAAAAGGTTCTTCGGGTATAGGATTTTGATAACTCAATATTGTACCTACTTTTGGCTCTAATACAATATTGCAAAATTCCTTAGCTATCAAATCATTGCTATCTATTATGTGCAAAGCAACAAAATTGGCTCTAGATTGTTCATACAATCCAATATTGTATGCTGATATAGCCACTAACAAAATATTTTGCGTATCATAAGGCAAAATTTCTGCTACTTTGCAAGCATACTTATATACCAAATCATGCTTATTGACAATAATCATATTAGACAAAATTCGTCTACATGACCTATAGTCATCTACATCTAAACTATCTATAAGTTGACACAATTGTTGTACAACTTCCAATTCACCTTTCAAAAAACATAATTGAAGTTTTGTGAGCAAAAAAAATAAATCTTTGTGAGTATATACAATATTGCTAGAGTTGTATCTAGCTTTTATTAGTTCATTTAGTTTAGAACTAGCTTTGTTAATATCTTCAGTTTCTATGTGTATTAGCGTTGTGAGTAAGCAAGCCTCACCATAACTCTCACTATGTGGCTTTATTGTCTCCAACATCTTTATGGCCTTTTTAGAGTTATCCTTACGCATCTCCTTTTTGGCATTTGATATTATCTGCTCATCTAAACGGACAATTGAACCAAGTCCAAACATCTCATCAAGCTCTATACCACTATTAATAAAAAACTCAATAATATTTGATTCCTCACTGTCAAATATTATTTTGCGTTTTATGGCATAGTTCATGTAGTAAGAAGCATGTTCTAGCATATTTTTATATGCAAAACACCTAACTATCCCCATATAAATCAAATAACTAAAATCTGTTGAATCTGACACAACGGTACTAAAACCTGTTACATCAATAATACTATAATATAAGTTCAAAGCTTGGTCATAAAGTTCCATCTTTGTATATATTGTAGCCATTTGCAATACCACATCATAATAAAAATTATTACTCTTACTCTTTGTAGTAATAAGCTCAATAACTCTATTACAACAATCTAGAGCTTCTAGATATTTTCCATCTTCAGTTTTATCGCAAGCTCTCATAAACAACTGGATTGGATCGTTTTTAAATTTTATTAATTTCATCATTTCAATGTACAATACAAATTTAGTATTTTTAAAAGATAAAAAGATAGATTAATCTATCTTTTTTCTATATTTTTGTGGCTTAACGGGTTTTGATTTTGATTTCTTTATCTTAGGTTCTTTAGTATTCTCACTATTCTCATCGCTATCTGTCTCTATCTTTGTAGATGTTGCCTGCACAGTGGAAACTTTTTTAAACAAAAATCTCTCATATATAAAGTGTGAATACAAAGTATAAGCTAAAATAACAAATGTTATTCCATACAAAAATATTGGTATAATAAATATCATATTAAGTATTTGCGGAGAAATACTAGACAAATACATAAACAAAACTACAGGTCCAAAACCCAATATACTAATCAACAAATTTGGCCAATACAATACTCCTGCCATAGCAAATCCATTGCCTACACTTCTCCAAAATCCTATACTAAACAATGTCGCTTGAGTACACATAAACATACAAGCACTCGCCAAAAATATGAATAAAAGTATAGAAGCTATAAATATGACAACACCCAAAAAGACATTGATATTAGTGTGTTGCAACATAGACAAACTTATATAGACTCCAAACAATCCAATCCCAAACAAGAGTCCATAAAAGAAAAATTTTGCAAATCCTTGCTTTACACCCCAAAAGAACTCCTTAGTTGTCAAAAGTTCCTTATCCCATGACAATATTTTGGTAGCTCTAAATGCACCTGCAAGTCCTACAAACCCAAGCATGCTCAATGGAACAATCAAACCAAATTGTTGCAAATCTGCTAAAAATACCATACTATGATATTTTTCCATCAAATTGAGATCACTAGGCGGATAACCTATTCCCACATTGCTATTAAATGGCAAATATACACCAAAACCCAATTTTGTGTAATAAAAATAAAATATGACAGCTGCCACGGGCAAAAACAACAACAAACTAAGCAAATTTATTCCACAAATTTTTCCCAATCTTAGCTTAAGAGTTTCAAAAAAAAATCTAAACCTAGAACCTTGATAAGTGACCTTTACAAAGTCAGGCTGTGGTCTATCTCCCAAACTCATTTTGTCCAAAATACTCTTGTACTGTGCCATTATACCTACCCTTTGCATACAATGATTGTATGTGCGATGCGTCGACTCTTATAGTTATTATACTATAAATTTAAATTTATAGCAACAAAAAATTTTGTCAGTTTTTATTTGCAATAAATTAAAAGTTGTCAATCAAAAACAAAATTTCGCTTACAATTGCATCAAATCTTACTAAAATCTAATAAATAAATATATATGAAAAATCCCCCCAAAATAGCTATAGTCGGGGCAACAGGACTAGTTGGCAGAACAATGCTACAAGTATTATTGCAACGCATACCTAATGCAACAATATCATTGTACGCTAGCCACAAAAGTGCTGGCAGTCCTATTGTTGAAGGAGAAAATAAATATACAGTACAATTGCTATCAACTGACAATTTGTCAACCGAATATGATATAGCTCTATTTTCTGCAGGGAGCAATATTTCAAGACAATATGCTCCATTATTTCAACAAAAAGGGACTATAGTCATAGACAACAGTAGTTGTTGGCGACAAGATTCAAGTGTCCCTCTTGTAGTTCCACAAGTCAATTCTCAATCATTAAAAAATCATAAAGGGATAATTGCCAATCCAAACTGTACTACTATACAATGTGTAGTAGCTCTCAATAGTTTGCAAAAAACATTTGGCATTGAAAGAATAATATACAATTCCTATCAATCAGCAAGCGGTGCAGGTGCAAATGCAATAATGCAACTACAACGACAATATGGTTGTTATGACAACATAATCCCACACATAGATGATTTTTGTGAAGATGGATATACCAAAGAAGAGCATAAAATGATATTTGAAACACAAAAAATATTTGAAAAAAATATAGCAACTACTGCCACATGTGTGAGAGTACCAATACAATACGGACATGGTGTAAGCATAAATGTACAATTATCTAAAAAAACATCTTTTGAAGAAATTGACCAAATTCTAAAACAAGACCGAAACATAACTTACTACAACGACAATACTTATCCAACTCCAAAAGATGCAAAAGGCAAGGATAATGTGTTGGTAGGGCGTTTACGCAAAGACAATACACATGACAACTGTTATAATCTGTGGGTAGTTGCTGACAACATTCGCAAGGGTGCAGCTACTAATGCTGTAGAAATAGCAGAGATACTATTGTAATGGAATTAAAATAAATGAATATAAAAAACAATATATTTCAGGGGACTTGCACCGCTCTCATTACACCATTTGATGAAAGCAATAAAGTTGATATACGACTATTTGAAAAACAAATTGATTTTCAAATAGATAATGGTATAGATGCTTTATTGGTTTTGGGTACAACAGGAGAACCTAGTACCATAAATGATGATGAGTACACTTTGATAACAAAAACAGCAGTAAAGCATGTAGCCAAAAGAGTCCCTTTGTTGTGTGGAATAAGTAGTAATAATACTGCAAAGGCTATACAGTTGTCCAAAACTGCTCAACATTGTGGCGTAGATGCATTGCTAATAACTACACCCTACTACAACAAATGTACGCAAAATGGTATAATAGCACACTTTAATGCAATTTCTAACAATGTCAGCTTGCCAATAGTTGCATACAATGTTCCAAATAGAACATCTGTAAATATAGATACAAATACTGCCGTATTGCTTTCACAAATCCCAAATATAGTAGCAATCAAAGAAGCTTCAAGCAATTTAGTGCAAATAACAGATATAATACACAAAACGGATAGTGATTTTTGTGTATATAGTGGAGACGATATACTGGCTCTCGCCACAATGAGTATAGGGGCAAAAGGAATAATAAGTGTAATTTCTAATGCTTATCCCAAAACAATATCTCAACTTACTAAAGCATGCATTGAAAACAATTATCCATTGGCTTTAGATTTGCATTATAAGCTACTATCACTACTTCACGCTATGTACATAGAAACAAATCCAATAGGAATAAAAACACTAATGAAAATCATGAGATTGGACAGTGGGAAATTAAGACTACCTCTCACACCAATGGAAGAAAACAATATACAAAATTTGTTGTATGAATATAAAATTTTGGAGAAAACAATAGTATGCTAAATATTTTTCTATTTGGAAGCACAGGCAAAATGGGTAAATGCATGCAAAGTGTATCCGATCAAAATGATGTAAAAATAGTTGGAAACTACGATAGAGATACTGATATAAATTCAATCTCAGTCCAATTTGATTGTATAATAGACTTTAGTAGCAACCAATGTCTAAAACAAGTACTTCAATTATCCAAGCTTAGCAACAAGCCAATAGTCATAGCTAGTACGGGACACACACAATCACAACTTGATGACATAAAATTGCATAGCCAAACTATACCAATACTGATGTCCGCCAACATGAGCATAGGTGCAAATACTTTGTTCAAGCTCATAAATCAAGCTACAAAACTATTGCCAAATTTTGACATAGAAATTGTAGAAACTCATCACAACAAAAAACATGATGTACCAAGTGGAACAGCATACAAAATGTATAACATAGTATCACAATCCAAAACAGCACAAGCAATAATAGGAAGGCAAGATGGTTTAAGACAACAAAATGAAGTTGGCATACACTCTATAAGAGGAGGAAATCATATTGGCGAACACAAAATAATTTATCTAGGAATATCAGAAACTCTCACAATAACACACAATGCTCAATCTAGAGAGATATTTGCCAATGGAGCATGCGTAGCTGCAAAATGGTTGATTAAGCAACCTATTGGACTATACAATATGAGTGATATGATATAAATTTATATCTACTGTATTTTATTACCAAATTATTTATATACATAATTTATTTACTTTTTTGACATTTTATGCTATTATATTTG
This sequence comes from Bacillota bacterium, assembly GCA_009787385.1. Lineage (GTDB taxonomy): Bacteria > Bacillota > Clostridia > Christensenellales > Pumilibacteraceae > WRGC01. The sequence goes on along the minus strand of WRGC01000019.1, from coordinate 17,051 downwards.
CATGGATTATCAAAATAATAATATCAATACCCCCCCCCGTTAATAATTTAGACACATATAAGAATAAATTGCAAGGAGTAAATGCACTAACTATTTGCATTTTAATAATTGCAACAATACTAACTGTGTTGCTGGTAGTGTGGAATATTGGGTATATAAATACCGCAAACGAAAGTAAAGACGCTTTAAAACTTCTTCTTACTGGTACTTTTTTGGATGCAGCAGTATTGGAATCAATAAAAAAAGTTGATGAGCTTATAACTAGATACACACTTACAATTTTGTTTGTTATTTTGCTATATGCTATAACAATATTTTTATCAATAAAAATATTGAAGAGAAATTAAAATAAAGATTGATAATAAAAAACACAAATCTATTGTGTACAAATTTTTTGTATTTATGACAAAACCTAACGCAACTAAAGAATTGCATTAGGTTTGTTTTGTTGTTTATTTTATTGCATTACAACCAACTATATAGTTTTAAATATTTATTATTATAATTGTGTTGATAAAATTTTATTTTTTTTCACCAAAATATCCAATATACTTGTTTTTTAAATCCTCATCATATTTATTTTGAATATTGCTTTCTAGCGGTGTATCGTCTTGTATTGGGCTAATATTGACAACTTGAGTTGAGTTATCATCTTTTGCAAACTCACCTATTTGATAATATTTCTTAAAATCCAAATAGCTATCTTCTGCCTGTTCTGATTTCTTGTCTATGTGATTAGGCGTTGTATCTTTAGTACTTTTAGTTACAACAAAGTCTTCTGGATAAATCTTAGAATAATCCCCTTCTGCCTTATAATAATCCAACATTTCCAAGTTAGCATCTGCAGCGCTTTCTGTCATCAAAGCCATGTGACTATTATGAACTTGAGTGCTTTTTACTTGCTCAACTTGCTCTCTATTGACTGCTATTCCACCAACCATTTGCAACAATAGTATGGACAACACACTACCAATCAGCATTATATCCAAAGATTGCATACTACCCAAGTACATGTTGCTAGCATCATGAGCAATATCATACATACCCAATCCAATTTCAAACAACAACACTCCACCGATGCAAGCATATATAGCGGACTTGTGTTGCCTTGAAGCTAAAGTAGCAACCAAACCTATTCCCAACCCTAGTAATAGAGTATACAAAAATGTTTGTTCAAGTTGAGATGGATACCACATATAAAATACAGTACTCAATCCTGCTACTAGCAAGCTAGCCCATGCTCCTGACAAAATCTCTTTACTAAATCCAATCCTAACAGTTAGTATAACCAACAATACAAGTGGTATCAAAAAACCACTCACACTAAGACTTGCATTGCCAATATTGAAGGGAGCTAATACAACACCCAATGTCAATGCTAAAATTACACTAAAAGCCACCCATTCAGGTATTCCAATTTTTTTTAAAACATTGCCCATCATTCCAAAAAAAACAAGTACAGACAATGCCCCTAATATAAAAAGTCCTATAGTCATATAGTTATTGTTTTACAATCGTTACAAAACTATGCATTGATAACAAACTGTTGGTATTAAACTGCAATTATTAGCAAATATTTATTTTTCATCAATATATAATTTAACAAAAAAGAAGCCTACCATTAGTATGATAGACTTCTTTTAAAAAATTTATACTTGGTTTGCTATACAAATCAAAGTAGTGTACAAATAAAATACATTAAGATAAAAAAGTAACCATGATTAAAATCACCTTAAAGAGTTTGGGGAATACCCACAATAGATTTTTTGGTTCTTTTTTGTATCAAAAAGAATAATATTACTTTTGTTGATTATTTTTTAATAAACTCTCCCTGTATACTCTACAAATCAATTATAGACTATGTTACTTAACAAATTCTCTAAACAATGCAGTATACATATGTTGTGGCAAGTTTCTAAAAATAGGATCTTTTTCCAATTTCTGTCTAACTTCTTTAGGTGACATACTCGCCAACACTACTCTAGCTTGATTATAAAACTCCTGTTGCCTTTCTTGCATTTGCTTTTCTTTGGCAGCTTGATTGATTGTTTCCTCTTTTTCGGTATTTACCAAACTATCACCATAGTCATTTTGAATTTGTTCCTTAATAGAGTTGTTGTACTTCAATGCATCTACATTTGCTTTATCTCTAGCTTGAACCAATTCATTGATACTAGTAGTCAATTTTGCAGCATATGTTATATCAAATTGGTCCAATGCTTGTAGTCGCTCTGCTTCTAATTTTGACAACTGTGATTGAATCTCTTGCAGGTGTTGAGAGTATTGATTCTGGTTTTCATTGATAGCACTTGCCTTAGAATTTTCAAGTTTTGTATTTGTATTAGCAGCTATACTTGACCTAGACAAACCTCTCTTATTGAGATCACTATTCAAACTATCCTTAGCTATTTCATATCCTGCTTCAATTTCTTCTTGCCTTTGTTGCAATAGTTTTTCAGCGTTAGCTAGACTATCATTGAGAGCATTGGACTCTGTTTCTTTTTTGTTGTTGATGGCATTTTGTTGTTGCAATCTATATTCTTCCAATTGATTTCTAGCTAGTTCTTGCAGTTCTTCATAACTCCGTTCGTCCATATCCATTTCATCATACTTTGGGGTATCAGGTTTGTCAGGTGTAATCTTGTCATATGGCTTATTCAATAATTCTTCCATTTTTTTGACAAATTCATCGTATTCGCTAGTTCCCTTTTGATATCCTGTTGCTCGTGCAAACCAACTTGCACTTTCTGCTAATGGGTCATAAGCCATAATTTTGTATCTCCTTATTTGTGTCAAGATTGCTACCAATGCTATACCAATGTGGCACTAATGATTGTTGGCAATATATCTTAGCTCTAATTTTATTTCGTATAAGTTTTTTTATACTTATTATTGGCAACTGATTCAAATCAATTGTCAATAATTTGTTAATATCATTGACTTTAACAATTTTCATTTTTAGTGTATATTAAATTTCAACTATACTCCATAATACTCGTCTACTATTTTTTTAGCATCACTTAGGTTTTTAGGTTTTTTGAATGGTGTCAATGCGATACTACTATTTTTGTTGATTATATTAGGTACTTTGTTGGATTGAATAGTTTTTAAGTAATCCAAAATTATTCTGTCTACAATTGATTTGTTTGACAAAATATACTTTTCTATCAAGCTGTCATCTTGTATCAACTTGTTTATTATTATTTCAAAATTATTATCTTGTAATATATAAGATTCAACATTATCTACTACTTGATTGCAACTATTAGCAATTTGCATATTAGCTATAGCATTAGGATTATACACTTCTTCTAATGTAGAATCATCTAGAGTTTTTGGCATTTCATTTGGTACAACTATACTCATTTCTTCTAAAATAGGTTTTGCATTGACAACTACCGTTTGCTTTATACTGTTCATTGTTTTACATAATGGTATCATTTTAGATTTAATATTAGTATGATATTCTTCATAATCAAATTTGTTCAACAATTTCTCCTTTAAGTTGGCATACATTTAACAATCCCAACACATTACAATCAAATTATATCAAAAAAACAGTGTCAAAAATATGACACTGTTTTTTTGATATTTATCTGTATACAAAATTTTAATCTAACTAATAAATTCTAATTTTTCTAAATGATTCGTGTAAAAAACTTACAAAGCCATATGACAATGACACTATGGCAATCAAGAATAAAGTTTGAGCAAAGGACAAACTATGCTCTTGCTTACCTCCTAAAAATCCTGGCAAATACAACACGCCAAAATATTGTCCCATAAATGCAAAAGCCATCATGCTAGCAACAGCTACTGCTATTACAACTACCGCTCTAAACACATCTAAAGGCAAACTAATCCTAAACAAAATAACTAGCCCCGTAAATGTGAGTGACAATACTATCATACTTATCAACAAATCAGTATTGATATTGACAATCTCATTTCCAACGCCATCTACAATTGAACGGTCTATCCCAAGTTGCCCTTTAAAAGCATAAATAAGCAAGATATTGACAACCATAACTACTCCACCAGGGATAGATTGACTCAATACATTACTCAAAAACTTACCCTTGATAATGTTCTTATTAGATTGCAATGCCAAAAATGTACTAGGTATTCCAATAACAAAAAACTCTATCGGCAAAAGGTTGTTTGTCTTGAGTGGATATGCCCCAAACCACGAATTGTCACTAGGTATAGCCATGTTGAACAACACCACAGTAATAAGCAATATACTCATTATAGTTTTCATCAAAAACAATGATGATGACTTTTGAATATTGTTGATTACTCTCCTACCCTCAGTCACAACAGCCGGCATACTCCCAAAATTAGAGTCCATCAACACCAAGTGAGAAGCATTGCGAGCTGCTTCTGCTCCAGATGCTATACTTATAGCACAGTCAGATTCACGCATCGCCAATATGTCATTGACTCCATCACCTGTCATAGCGACTCTACTACCCTTAGACTTAAGTGATTTAACTAGCAATTTTTTTTGTTCAGGAGTAACTCTTCCAAATACAGTATACTTTTCGGCTGCCTCAACAACTTCTTGGTCTGACAACCCATGCAATGAAATATAAAGACCTGCTTTTTCTATTCCTACTCTCTTTGCAACTTCACTAACTGTAATCGGATTATCGCCTGATATAACTTTTACCTTTACCCCATTCTCCTTAAACCAATCAATAGTGGCATATGCATCTTTACGAATATGATCTTCTATAATTATCAAAGCCAATGGTTTTCTTGCACTCGGCAATCTTCCGTCCTTTATCTCTTGACTACTTTGAGCCAAAACCAACACTCTATACCCTTGACTAGCATTTTGTTCTACTATTTTTTCTACTCTTACACCTATCTCTTTCAATACAAACTCAGGTGCACCCAAAAAGAAAGTACCCTCATCTTCAAACTCTACCACAGTCATCTTTCTTGAGCTATTAAATGGCAATATATTGATAGGTCTCAGTATCTTAGTTGTCTCTAAAGTCGCATAGCCATATGTATCGGCCAAGGCTAGAGCTGTTTGATTATTGTCTTTTGTGGCACTTAAGATTGAAGAAATAATCTCCTTTACTCCATATTTTTCTGGCAAATTGTTGGCTATTTCTACAACATTATTGACTTGCATAGTGCCATCTGTTATTGTACCCGTCTTATCTAAACACAGTACATTGACACGAGCTAGCATCTCTATACAATACAAATCTTGCACCAATACTCTTTTGTTGGCAAGTCGTGCCTGTCCTACAAACAAAGCAACGCTAGTAAGCAAAAACATACCTGCGGGTATCATACCAATAATAGCACCCGAAACACTAAATATAATGTCACTTGGATTATCTCCTTGTTGTATACCAAAGAAAATAAACAATGCAGCTATTGGAAAAATAAATACAGATACTATTTTTATTATTCGTCTAATACTATTTTGCAACTCAGATTGCGGTTTTTTGTATCTCTTTGCTTGACTAGACAATTGTTCGCTATAGTTGGCACTTCCCACTCTATCAACTCTTGCACAACATGTACCTGATGTCACAAAACTACCACCAAATATACTGTCACCCACTTTCTTCAATATAGGTATACTTTCACCCGTTAACATAGATTCGTTGACTTCTATCTCTCCACTCACTACTATAGAATCTGATGGGATTTGCTTACCTTGAACTAAATAAACTATATCATCTAGCACTACATCTTCGGTAGGTATAGACCCTTTCACAGACTTGCGTATTACCGTAGCTGTAGGTGCATTAACCAAAGTAAGCTTGCCAACGGTATACTTAGCTTTCATCTCTTGCCAAATACCCAACGACATATTTACTAATATTATCAATAAAAAGAAAAGTTGTGACAAGGCTGCACCCGCAAATATCAAAGCACCCGCCACCCCAAATGTAAGAAAGTTAAAAAAAGTAAGTAAATTGCTAATCAATATAGCTTTGTATGTTTTTCCCTTTGCATCAATAGCTATATTGTAAAGACCTTGTTCAAATCTTGTAGCGACTTGTTCGTCATTCAACCCTTCAGTATAGTCAACCTCATAGCGTTCTATAGTACTCGGGTCTACCATCTGCAATATTTTTTTGGGGGGCTTTTTGTTCCTTGATTTCTGCATTTGGTCTATAGCAATAACATTATCATTGCTACTCAGTCCATTGTTAAAATCTTCCATAATATTATTATATTACAATTTACATTGACTGTCAATTGTTTTTACATATAATGAAATTTTGTACCTATTTTTTTACATTTAATTAATTTATTGAGATTAATTTCATTTTTTTATACAAATTAACCTACTTAATTGTAAAATAAGTTTTTTAAATAAAAACTTATAATGAAAAATTGTGAATAAAAATTTGAAAAATTACAAAAATTTACCTTTTATTTGCTTGTCAATATATATTTGTTATGATATACTAATTTAGTATTATCTAAATAGAGTAAATTGTCATGTGTAATATCAAGGCAATTTATTTAAATTAATTAACATACTATTAAAAAACTGATTGCAATTTTTGCAATACTCAACTATATTTACATACAATAAAATAGATTTGGGAGAGTGTGTGTCACACTATGGATAAAGAGATACGACAATATAATCAAGTTAGAGGATTGCCACAAAATTACTCAAATTCATTGCGTTTTTTAGATATAATGTATCCAGATCCAATCTTCAAACGAGGAAATACCCCACACTCCAAAAATACAGAAAACACAAAACCTATAGATAATCAAACAACAAATACAGATAAAGCTATAATACAAAAACAAATAGTAAACACAAAAGAAAGTGATAGCAATATGTATTTGTTACCCAATTTTAAATCGGTAGATAATCCATTTAGTAAAGGAAATATTATTTTTCATATCATATTTGGGCTTATTGCAACAATAATATTGGGATTCGTATTGACAGTTATATTTGGCAACTATGATAGCTTTGATTTTATTAAAATTATTAGAGAGATGTTTGGAGCTAGTATAGGGTTGTTGCAAGGGATTGGAAGTTTTTCAATTAGGATATAAATAACAAAAACACCTGCATTTGTTTGTAGGTGTTTTTTATATACTTTTGCCAGCTAAAATATTTTATTTGTGAGAGTTCAATGTAGATAGTTGCCTATAAGCTACAACTCGTTCTCCCCCAATCAATGGCATAACTAGATTGGGATTTTGTTGCAAAATAGTCTCAGGTGTAGCTCCCAATACTTTAGCTATCTCCCAAATGCTCTCATTAGCTTTAGCTATATGAATACTAAAAGCAGCATTAGGCAATACTCTTTCCTCACCCAATTCCAACTGACTAATGGCAACAACTTTGTCAGATTGAGTAATGGTTATAAATATACCCAAATCTATTCTCAACTCTATTTCATTGCCACGGCGTATTTTTGTTGTTATATTGCTAGCAATAGCCCTAGCCATTACGCTATCATCACTAGTTACATCATTGTTGACATTTATACTAAAAGGAATATCGGCTCTAATAGTATTTTTTGTATTTAAATCTGCATTGTAATATACTATATTAGCTCCAAAAATCCCCTCTAGCGTAACTATACCATTTTCACATCGTTGAGTGCTAATATAGACATTGTTGTCATTTACGCTAAGAATAGCATCAGCCAATGCACTGTCGTCTAATGACACACTTCCATCTATGCGTTCTTCTACAAAATTTTGCCTTTTCAAGCTTTGAGTATTACAAACTAAAGACTGAGTAATCAAATCATTTCTAACACTAAATACATCTACTACTGGTGAAAATGTGGCATTGCTAAATACCAACAATCTCAACGCCAGTTGTACATCAATGGACATCTCACCATTTTCATCCAAATCTCCCAACTTAATATTCTTGACATCTACACTAACTATGGCATTGTTGGTAGCATCTACACCTGATGCCGATATCTCTTGAGTAAACGGGATAGGATGCAAAACGCTCTTGAGTATATCTCCTTCTGTCAAATAAAATACAGTTGCAATAACAATCCCTTGACATATAACTACATCTGTGCCTGATACACAACTTTTGATTTGTGCATTAGCATTTGTACCCAATGCACGCACAGCTCTGGCATCTATCACACTATCTTGCACAGTCACACTATCCACCACATCATACACACAACTAGAATAATCTACCGTTGTATTATTGACATATACACTATCCCCACCTGCTACCAAACAGTTGACATCTTGTCTCAAAACACCATCCAAACGCACTTCTACAGTAGTGGACAATCTAAGCTCATGACTAGAAGTCCCAATTGTATTAGTATCTATTGGATGACTACTAAAGATAGATTTTGTAGATTGCGTAATACTTGAATTCACTACCTTGTCACTAAAATCAACAGAATGCGACAAGAATTGCATTCCACCATTTGTATCTACATACAATACCCTATAATGAGCCGTCCCACCAAATCTAGCTTCACCTGCAAACACTTCGCTAGGCAACACTATAGTATCACAACTTATAGACAATACCCTATCTATAGGAGCATCACTCTTAGGTACAATTGTAGTATCTACCACAACTTGTACTACCCCTAATTTGATTATACTATCCAACCTTACCGTTTGATATTCTGGAATAAAATTCATATTATCTCCCCAAATTTCTTACTTAATTAATATTATAATCAAATATATGAAAGTATGTATACAAATATTACCATTATATACAAACCATACCAATTTAGTTGTGTATAAAAATAATCACATTTCCATAATATGGATAATTTATACATATTATGGGAATACTCTAACCATGCGTAAAGTCAATAATAGTATAGACAAAGTAAAAGAGTTTGTAACCACATTAGAGGGTAAAAAACTAAAAATAAGTGTTAATAAGGGGCGTAAAAGAATAGTTAAGTATACAGGTAGCATACAACAACTCTTTCCACAAGTATTTGTACTTAACATAAATGACAATAAAGATATCAAAAGTCTCTCTTGTAGCTACCACGATGTCATATGTGGGGATATCAAATTGGCAGAAGATATAAAGACTATCAAAATTGATAGTTAGTACGAACAATACTAAACAAACAATATTCATCTAACACAAAATTGCCAAAGCTTCTTTACTAAAGCTTTGGCAATTTTGTTTAAAATTTTTGTATCTCACTCATCTTCTTCGTCATAGTCATCATCAATATCGTCTTCCAAATCTAAATCTGCATCAATATACTCAAAATCATCTTGAGAATCTTTGTCATCTTCATCCATCAAATCTTCTTTTTCCTCTAGCTCAGTTAGACTCAAATCATCTAGATTATTATCTATAGTATCTTCGTCATCCAAATCTTCCTCCCAATTATCCATACTCTCTCTACTAATAGATTTGTCATTTTTTTCCTTAGCACACAAAAAACAAATATCTTCATCTTCGGCAATATATGTTACATTGCATATTGGACACAACTTCTCTTCTCCAATCTCTTCTAAGTCAGGCATGAGGATTACCTTATCTGTCAAGCCCATTTCTACCTTGCATACATCACAATAATCATCTGTAGCCAAAATAAAATTTATTTCACACCTAGAACAAATTATATAACTTGGCACATTAATTGTATTTGCAGTAGTTTTAGTTGCAGATTTGTTTTTTTTTTCAACCTTTTTTTTGTTTTCTATCTTAGTAGGCACTAATCAAAGTCTCCATTTATTATCGATTTGCAATTATTATATGCTTAATTTGATATTTTGTAAACTATATTTAATATTATTTTGCAATAATACAAAAAATTTTTACCAAAGATTTACATAACTTAAATATAAACTTATACTTAAACAACAAAACAATTTAATACAATGCAATTAATTGCAAAATTATGAACACTCTTTTGATTTAAAACAATATTTCTATTATTTTATCTATCTAAAAAATACTAAAAACATATCTTACACATACAAAACAAATTAATTGACAAACACCTTTAATGCATCACAAAGTTCGTCTTGTCTTATTGTCATTCTTTGTACTTTTCCTACATTGATAGGTACTACAAAAACTATATCATTACCACTATTCTTTTTGTCAATAGTTGCTTGATTGGCTAATCGTGATGGACTAAATTTAGGCATAGGAGGAGCAATCTTTTTTAATAGCAATCTAATACTATCTAAATATTCAGCATCTATATAAGCGGCAAATATTGTAGTCTCTATCATTATACCAAGCAATACATATTCTCCATGTGAAAGACTAAAATTGTCATAACTTTCTAATGCATGCCCAATTGTATGTCCCAAATTTAGATTTTGTCGTACATCACTATCATGCAAATCTAATGCTACTATTTGAGACTTTATAGCTATACAAGCTTTGACTACAGTTGATGTTGTTTTTGAATCTCTCTCCATCAAAAGTTGTAAGTTGTCTTGAATATATTCCCAAAGTTCTTGATTAAGCAAACTTGTTTTTATTATTTCACCAACTCCACTCAACCACTGTTGTTCGTCTAATGTAGTCAAAATATTGATATCACAATATATCTGCCTAGGCAGCCAAAATGTCCCCAAGATGTTTTTGTGTTTTTCTACATTTATACCCGTCTTTCCACCTGTACTAGCATCTACTTGAGACAAAAGTGTAGTAGGGACACAAACCCAATCTATTCCTCGCATAAATATAGATGATACAAATCCTGCAATATCACTCACTACTCCGCCACCTACGGCAACGACTGTAGTATCTCTATTGCATTTTTTTGACAACATATCTACAACAATTTCATATACTATTGCAATTGATTTTGACAACTCTCCATTTGGTATTACAAAGAGAGTAGCACCATCAAACAATGCAGGATACAATTCAGCCAACAAACTATCCGTTATAGTATAATGATTGTGTGCCATAATACTATCCCTAATATCATCTCTCAAATTGCCTACTACTGTATTTTTGTCATAATTTGGTATATTCATATATTATTTTTTCTACCCAATCTCTCACTAAATTGTTCTACAGTCACAGCACCTGTATGAGATATCAATTGTTGAGCCAATACAAATGCTAAAATATTCTTAGCTACAAGACATGCAGCAGGAACATGACATATATCGCTCCGCTGATATATGTTTTTTTCATTAGTCATAGTTGCAAAATCTATAGTTTGCATTCCCTTAAGTATAGTAGGAATAGGTTTAAGTCCACATCTAACAATTATATCTTGACCATTAGATACCCCTCCTGTAATTCCCCCCGCATTATTACTAGCGTGGCGAATATCTCCAAAATCATCATAGTATATACAATCTTGAAAATTGCTACCCCTTGAACCAATCAAATTGCTTATATCACCAAACTCCACACTTTTGACAGTTTGCAAACTAGCTAAAGCAGCCGAAATATGATAGGTTAGTTTTGTATCATAACTAGTATAAGAACCTACACCTATTGGCATTCCCTTAGCAATGATAGCAATTTTTCCACCCACAGTATCCTTATTTTTTTTTGCACTATCTATTTCTTGCACAACTCTAGTTGCAAAATTGCTATCATTTATACCATAAATATCAGTTGACTTGCTAGTATCTAGATTGCCAAAGTCAATGTCTATTTTTGCATTTCCAATCTGCAAAATTATTCCATACAACAATATACCAACTTGAGCTAACAATTGACAACAAATACTACCTACAACACATCTTGTTGCTGTATCTCTTGCACTAGCTCTTTCCAAAATATCTCTTGCATCACTTATACCATACTTTTGCACACCCGCAAAATCGGCATGTCCAGGACGAGGTCTATATACACTCTTCAACCTAATATCTCCATCACAACAATCCAAAGAATCTTTCCAATAATCCTTGTTAGGTATCAAAAAAGAGATAGGGTTGCCTGTAGTAACTCCCCCTCTGAGTCCAGAAACAAAATGAACTTTATCTTGCTCTATTTTAGAGCGTTCACCTCGCCCATATGTAGTCTGCCTAATATACAATTCTCTATTGATATCATCAATATTTACTCTCAACCCTCTAGGAAAACCATCAATGATAGCTACCAAAGCTTCGCCATGAGATTCCCCCGCTGACAAATATCTCAACATCTTTTGTACCTCAAATTTCTTTTTATTAAGATTGATCCATCATACATGCAACTTAGCATGCAAACTAACTTTGATATTTTTCAACTTAAATATTAAAAAATACAACAAAATAAAAGATTGTATAACTAAATATATTATGTTTAGCTCTTTAACTATATCCATACCAAATACCCAAACTTGCAGCAAACTCAACAATTGTATAGCCACACCAAAGCTTGCAAACAATATAGCAAATGACACTGTATTGGTATTAACTATATCAAACACAAATACCATACACCAAAAAATAATACTACAAGATACTATATCCAATGACAAAGCCCATGACATACTCCATGACAATCTACCATCTTGCAAATCAATCAATATGCTTATCATAAAAGATACAATCATTGCAACGACCAACCAATGCCAAATTTTATGCGAGCTAAAACTATATAAAGCATTACCCAAAACAAGTACTACAACCAAAACCCAAAATACCCACAATCCACCAATGTCCAAATTATCCCAAACTAGCAACAATACATTTAAAAAGCACAATACACACAACGATACAATTCCATTCTTAAAACTAGTATAACTTTTGTTGCTTTTAAATGTCAAATTATTTTGCACTATAGTATAACTATAAATAGTTTCTTCCCCATTGTTTTTATACACAGTTGCTCTACATATAGGGCAAACAGTGTGATGAGATGAAACTTGAATATTGCAATTATTGCAACTATTGTAGGTATCTATTTCCATATTTTTCTATCTATTGCTATTTACAATTGCACTCAACCCCAAACTGTTGATTGTCAGACCAACATATTTTTCAAACTCTGTACTCTCACTCTTTACACACAAAGTCAATACGGTTTTATTTCCAAAGCTAATTGCTGACGATTCTACTAGTCTAAATCCTCTTGCAACTCCACAACTAGATTCCAATCTATCAACATAATTAAAAAACTCATTAGGGACTGCTGCCTGTCCATAATTAGAAAAACTCATTGTTGCAAGTTTTTCTCCATACCAATCATATGCTAAATTGAGTATTTTGTCCTTTATAACTCTAGGTACTATCTTGTGAAGCAACTTAGTTTGCGACGCCAAATTAGTATTAACTCCCTTTATAAGATAGTCATTATCAACTCTTTGCAATGCCAATTTTATATTCAACAAAACTGACTCTATGTCAAATCCGTCAACTTCTATCAAAGCATAACCAAAAAAGTTTTGCATAGATTGCAATCCAAAGCGTTTTCGCAAGTCATATGAAACATTTATTATTGTCTTGTTTTTACCAAATTGTTGTACAGATTTCCTATACATATTTACACTCAATGCCAAAATACTCAACAACAACTCTCCTATACCAATCCCAAAGTGTTTAGATACGGCTTTAAGTTTTTTGCAATCAAATTCAAAATGAGTTAGATAATATCTCTCTCCAATGCTCTTTGGCAACTGTATAGCATACGCTTTAGGAGTATTTCTCTTCAAAAAACCCTTACTATAATCAGCAATTCTAATATATGGATTTCCAATATTAAAACACTTATTAGTATCATTCAAGCAATCTATATCTGTACTTATACAAAAACCACACAACTCAAAATAACTTTTCAATATAAATTTCAAAAATATCCAACCACCACCACCATCAGTCAAACCATGAAAAAACTCAACAGAAATCCTATAATTGGTATAAAGCAACCTAAGCAAATGAGGTTTTTTATTAATATCAAATGGTCTGCAAGGATAATTACAATCTTTTTCAATCTCAAGTTGACTAGAATTGGATTCCAAATAATACCAAAACAATCCATTCCTAAGACGAACATTTATACACTCAAAATTTTTCAATGCATTATCCAATGCTTTTTGCAAAAATAATGGATTTATTTTGCTTTTCAAAACAGCGGACAGTCTAAAAACACCATTCCAATTATCTCTTGCAGTATGAGCATAAATTGCCCCAACGGTATCCAACTTGTACCACGCACTCATCTAATTATTATATGCATATTCAAAAAATATATAATTTTGAATAAACAAAAAATGGTGATGACTTTTTTCTTAAAAACCATACCATTTTTGTAAAACAAGCATTATTCTAAATTTGATACAAAATATACACTCTCTACCAACAGTTATTTTGCTAAAGTCTTAGATAAAAAATCCTTAAGTCTATCACTCTTTGGATAGTCAAATATCTCTTGCGAAGAACCTTGCTCAACTATAAGACCATTGTCTACAAAAACTACTTTTGTTGCCACAGCTTTTGCAAATGACATTTCGTGTGTTACAATAACCATAGTCATACCCTCTTGTTGCAATGTCTTGATAGCATTCAAAACATCTTGCACAAGCTCAGGGTCCAATGCACTTGTAGGTTCGTCAAACAACATAATTTGAGGTTGCAACATCAATGCTCTAACTATTGCTACCCGTTGCTTTTGTCCACCACTCAAATTGCTAGGATATACATGTGCTTTGTCTTGAAGTCCAAATTTTGACAATAGTACTATCGCTTGCTCATCTATTTCTGCTTTTGATACCGTTTTATTGTGCAAACTAGGTGCTAAAGTAAGGTTCTTAAGTATTGTTTTATTTGCAAAAAGATTAAAATTTTGAAATACGAATCCAATCTTTTGGCGTATCTCATTTATATTTTTTTGAGTACTATCTATAATATTGTTATCAAATACAATTTCTCCACTAGTTGGCGTTTCTAACAAGTTTAGACATCTAAGCAATGTGGACTTCCCCCCCCCTGATGTCCCTATTATGACAACGACTTCACTCTTATTAACTTGCAAATCTATCCCCTTAAGTGCTTGTATCACAGTAGGGTTAGATTTTTTTTTATTTTTTATTATAAAATCCTTAGTTATATTTCTTGCATGCAATATTGTATGTTTATCTTCCATATTAATTTCCCAAAATTATTATACATATTTAATTAATTATCAATTTAAAGACAAAGTATATTAGTGTTATATATTGTACCATGTGCTAAATCAAATCATCTATTTCACACACAAAAATAGTATACTATGAATGACTAAATACTCTTCTTTCTAACAACCGTAAAATTATTGTCAAAATAACCACTAATACAAAATATACTAATGCCAAAACCAAATAAGGTACAACAGCATCATATGTACTAGCAACTATCAATTGCATTGCCCTTGTGATATCAACAACTGTAATAAACCCAACTACAGCCGTCTCTTTGATGAGAGAAATAATCTCATTGCCAAGTTGTGGTATAGCAACTTTGAATGCTTGTGGCAATATTATATACCTAGCTGTCTGTCCATAACTCATTCCAACAGCTCTGCCTGCTTCTGACTGACCCTTGTCTATACTGTTTATAGCACCTCTAAGAGTCTCCGACATATATGCACCCGAATTAAATCCAAATGCAATAATTGCAATAATAATAGCAGGCAATCTAGATGATGCCAGCAAACCAAAATACAACAACAATAGTTGCACAACTATTGGCGTACTTCTCATAATCAATACATAAATATCAAATATACGATTTATTATTCTCAATGCTCTATTGGGTGTAGGGTGAATCTTCAATATAGCAATTATACTTGCAATAATAAGTCCAATTACAAAACCTATAAGTGCTATAAGTAGTGTATTGCCTATAGATTGCAACAAAAACTGTGGGCTATCACTGATTACTCGCCAAAATCTATTACCAAAATCATCAAACATATGCGTATCTCCTATCTTTAAATATATAGTTTTTTTAAAAGTATTTATCAATTATCTCATCTAATTGACTAGAATTCATCAAATCTTCAATAATTTGGTCCACTTGTTCCTTCAATTTCTTGTTTCCCTTTTGAATAACAAATACATTTTTTTCTTCAGTCAATTGTATATTTACTAATTTAATTTTATCTATATTGTTCTTAACCAACCTTTCGGACACTATTGTATCCAAAATTATGCAATCAATTTGACTGTTTTGTAGACTTATCACAGCTAAACTAGAATTGTTGTACACAACCTTAGTGGCATCAGGTATTCCATCAAATCCCCAATCTTGGTCACCATCTACAAATGATTCACCTACAAAGCCACCTATTACCCCTATTCTCTTTTGAGAAAGTATCTCTATTGTACTCCTATATCTTTCTTCACTATCCTCAATACTTTCAAGTTCGTCAAAACTTTTATCCACAAAACTAGTGATAATAGTTTGCCCCGAATCAAAGTACGGTATAGTAAAATCAACTACTTTTTCTCGTGTAGGTGTTGCAGTCAAACCTGCCATACCAATATCTGTATTGCCACTCACTACAGATGCCAAAACACTATCAAACTCCATATCACTTATTTCTAAACGCATATCCAATCGTTGTGCAATAATATTGGCTATGTCTATATCTATGCCTTTATACTCTCCTTTTTCAAAATACTCAAACGGAGCAAAGAATGCATTTGTAGCGACTCTAAACACTAAAGCACTAGAACATCCAACAATATACAAAGCAACTGACATTGTAGCAAACAATATAGTACAAGCTTGTATAACAATTTTAGTTTTTTTATTTTTAATCATATATCCTCTCAATAATTTTACCAACAATAGTCAAACAAAAAGATTAAATTTATACAAAAAACTCTTTGTACAAAATGCACAAAGAGTTCAAAAACAAAATTCTCTTTTATGCAGGTGTGCAACTCAAATTGCCGACACCCACATACTATGTCAATATGTTAGTGACGGTTGTTTAACACCTACGCCTATTTAGATTTGTCTCAAAATATTTCATTTTATATTATTATACACACAATTGTACTATATGTCAACTATTTTTGAATATTAGAAGTGGACTAATTAGATGAATAAGAAATCTAAGATAGAGAATTTCCATTCAATTTTTTTAGAAGTGCTAGGTTTATATTTGTTAATAAATTAAGTTT
>WRGC01000018.1 GCA_009787385.1 Bacillota bacterium | reverse complement strand
GTCGGTCCTGTCGGTCCTGTTGGTCCCGTTGCTCCGTCTGCTCCCGTCGGTCCTGTTGGGCCTGTTGGACCTGTTGCTCCATCTGCTCCAGTCGGTCCTGTCGGTCCTGTTGGTCCCGTTGCTCCGTCTGCTCCCGTCGGTCCTGTTGGGCCTGTTGGACCTGTTGCTCCATCTGCTCCAGTCGGTCCTGTTGGGCCTGTTGCTCCGTCTGTCCCTGTTGGTCCTGTTGGTCCCGTTACTCCATCTGCCCCAGTCGGTCCTGTCGGTCCTGTTACTCCGTCTGCTCCCGTCGGTCCTGTTGGTCCTGTTACTCCATCTGCTCCCGTCGGTCCTTGAATGCCTTGTGGTCCTGTAACACCTATTGGTCCTTGAAGACCTTGCAATCCCTGAATTCCTTGAGGTCCAATAGCTCCTGTTGGTCCCGGGATACCAGGTATACCTTGAATTCCTGCAGGACCTGTAGCTCCTATTGGTCCTTGAAGTCCTTGCAATCCCTGTATACCTTGTGGTCCTGTAGCTCCTGTTGGTCCCGGGATACCTTGAAGTCCAATCCCTGTAGCTCCAGTAGCACCTGTTGCCCCAGTACTACCCCTTGGTCCAGCAGGTCCCATTGCTCCAGTGGGACCTGTAACTCCTCTTTGTCCTATAGGACCCATTGGACCTGTAGCTCCAGTAGCTCCCCTTTGACCAGCAGGTCCTACTGGTCCTATTATACCATCACAACCTCTAGGACCAGCTGGACCCATTGGCCCTGTAGGTCCTGTTGGTCCACAACTACAACTAGAAAAATTGCAACTATTGCATACATTATTGCAATCTAATTTTGAACTGTCATTATTTACACAATTTGAAAATCTACTAATTCCATACCTATTATCAATCCATTCAACACCATTATCAAAATTATTTGTCATTTGTTTCTCCTTATATTTATTTTGACTAACACAATACCAATCATTGCTTATTACATTGTATGCAATGACAATACAAATTGACAATTGTTATATCCAATAGATCTTTATTATAAAATAATTGTTAATTAAAAACCATATCAACTTTTTGTAAAAATAATAAAACATTCATCTAGCCAATTGCTAAATGAATGTTCTAACAAATTAATACATATACAATTATTAGAATATAATAGCATTTCAATTTTCCATTTAATATTGGATAAATACTAATAAAATTGCAAACTAAATACTAACTATGCTAAAACAAACTCAACCTATACCTTAACTGTTTTAAAAAATTTTGATATGATATTTCTACTAATTTTAACCTTTCTTGCAATTTTACTATAAGACAATCCTTTTTGTCTTAATTTAATTATTTTATCTTTTTGTTGATAACACTTAGTTTTTAATAGATTTGTTTTACTACCTTTTGGTCTACCCAAAACTTTGCCATCTAATTTTTTTCTAAGAAGAGCTTCTTTTGTTCTTTGTGATATTAGCTTTCTTTCTATCTCTGCTGACAATCCAAAAGCAAATGCTAGAACCTTGCTTGTAATATCATCACCTAGTCTATAATTATCTTTTATTGTCCAAATATGACATTGCTTTGACAAACAAAAATTTAGTATGTCCATAATCATGAACAAAGACCTACCCAACCTAGACAACTCACTACATACTATTATATCATCTTTTTCAACTTTTTTTAACAATTCACCCAATTGTCGTTTATTCCAATCTTTGCTACCTGATGAAGTTTCTTCTATCCAATCATCAATTTTTATATTATTATCTAGGGCAAATTTATCAATTTCAAACCTTTGATTGTCAACTGTTTGTTTGTCACTACTTACTCTTATATATCCGTATATCATTTTATCTCCTTTACTTTTAAAAATTGTCGTTATTATACGACCAATTTTGCGTGGAAGGATATAAAGAAAGGAGATATAAAATTTGCCAACATATATCTCATAGCTACACATGATGGATACTATGACCAAGACAATAAATTGATAGATAGAATTGATATTAAAAATGAATATCTCTCAATTAAAAACCATTTGGATTGTTTTTGGGATACAATAAATAAAAGGACTAACAAAGGATACACACCATACAACTTGCGTAGTTGTGCTTATATGGACGATTTTAATAAGCAAAAAATTGTTTATAGTGAGACCAACAATCAAAAAAATACCAAGATAGCTTTGGATAGCAACAGTTATTGCACTGACAAAACTTGTTTTATATTAGTAGCTAATAATTATAATATAGACATTGAGTATATTTACAAAGTTTTATCTAGTAGTGTATTTAGTTTTTATATGAATTTAATTAGTCCATTATTAGGAGATAGTGGCATTTCACTAACCAAAGAAAGTGTAATAAAATTTCCATTAGCTAAACAAGGATTAAAAAATTTTAACAATGTTTTTGAATTGTATAGCTTAAATGATAAGGAAAAAGAATTTATTGTAAAGTATTTTGAATAAAGTTTATTTCTTCTTCTGTTAGTGATAAAATTTGATGAATATCACTTTCACTAAAATTAGTTTTATCATTTTTTGGTAATGGTATGGGGAGTTTTTGAATGAATTGTTTTTGATATCTAAAACCTTTGTCACCCAAATTTACTGTGTACCATCTTTTAAATGCCCAACCCATAGTTTTGGAATTTAGCCAATCAATTAAGTATTCAATTTTATTACCAACCATTATATAAGCTGTAGCATCCACCATAAATTTATTGTCTTTATCCAAGTAAAATTGTGGTGTTTGAACTATCTCACTATAAACAATTTTTTGCTTATTAAAATCGTCCCAATAACTTATGCTATCTTGCACTTCAAACCATTTGTTGTGGGTGAATTTTCTTGATTTAAATTTAATCCCTTCAACTATATGACTTTTTCCAGATTGCTCTAGCATTAGTTTGCCAAATCCGTCTGGTACTTTATTGCTCCATTTTGCCTGTTGCAAATAATTATCTACTGCTGGATAATCCTCTATATTGTATTTCTTAACTGGGAAATAGGCAATAATGTGTAAGTCTTTATATTGATATGTTCCTTTCTTTATGTCCTTGCCACGCAAAATTGGTCGTATAAGCTCGTCAGTTCTTCTTTTTCATCATCTGTCTTACAGTTATCCAATATTTCTTGTCTTTTTTCTTTTGTAATAATAAAGGCTTCGTTGCAACCTGTTTTTATTCCATAGTTTATTCTTATATCCCATTCACCTAATGGTGTACCAATTTTTTCTATCTTATATTTTATAGATTTTTCTATATCACTAAGTATTAGCCATGGTTTGCCGTTCTCTTGTGATACTTGTACTTTATTTTTTTGTACATAATCTTTTATATTTTTGAGATTAGTATCACTGTACAATACTGCTTGCAAATTGTTGGTATTTTGTTGTTTTGTAAGTGTTAGAATATTTGTGTCTACTGTGGCACTACCAAATCTACCTGCCCCTAAATCTATCAAAACTTGCGGATCAGTATTGTTTAAAAAATAATCTCTCAAACTTTGTCCATATCCTGCTTTAAGCCACTTATTGCTAGTTATATAACACAACAAACCACCTTGCTTAAGCAGTTGCACACCTCTCTCATAAAACAATCCATAAAGGTCACCCCTTGCATTGTATGTTGAGTATAGTAGGTTAGGTTTGTATCCTTGTTTGGTTGATTTATTCAACTCTTCATCAAAGTTTTTCTTAATTGATTGCAACCACTTAGTGTCTTTCATTTTTTCTAAGTGAACATATGGCGGGTTTGCAATAACTATATCAAACTCTTTAACGCCAAACATAAGTTGGCTATCAAACCAGTCAGTTGACACATTTTCAAAAGGTTTCCATGTGGCTAAAGCCTGATACCTATTTGATGCTTTTGACGAACCCATAATATTGCCCGTCCTATGCAACATGTCATTTTGCAAACTTTGAAATTTAATTATTATCTTATCTCGTTTGTTGCTTTCAATATTAAAATACTCTTCTCTAATTTTTTTCAAACATTGGATATGGCCTACATCTTCAAATAATGAATTTTGTATATTATCATCAGGCAATCTCAATAATGAGTTGCAAGCTACAAACTTGAAATCTAAGTTGGGCAAAGGATTGACCCCTCTATTAGGCTTTGAATCATCTACTTTTTCTTCTATAATAAGTGACAAAAAACATCTAAGCCTTGATATTTCTACAGCTATGGTTTGCAAGTCTATGCCATACATTGTCTTTTCTATTATGCAGAGCTTTCTCAAATAGTCAAAACTACCATCTTCAAACTTCTTTTGGAACTCTTTTTTTATATACTGTGGGACATTCTCACACATTTTGTCAAACCACAAATCACATTTAGGATCTATTTTCTGCAATATATATGTTATTTTTTGCAATGCTCCAATAGGAAATGCCCCGCTTCCACAAGCGGGGTCAAGTATTGTGAGGTTATACAAACAGTTTACTACCTTTTTTCTATCTTGGCTTGTCCAAGCGTTGTCATTTAATTCTACACTATAATCTAACAAACTATCCAACAATGATTGATTTAATCCCGTATTAGTAGAAAGATATTGCAAAATACAACTGTCAACCATATAATCAACAATCTCTCTTGGAGTATAAAAACTTCCAGTTTCTTTTCTTGCACTCTCACCCGTTTGTGGATTTATCTCTGCTAAAAGGTTTTCAAATATCCTTCCCAACATTTCTGGGTCAATAGACAATTCTATATCATAATTTGTATTTTCATCTACTGTAAAATGATAATCATTTAATACTCTATAAAAATCACAAAACCAACCATTGTCAATTTGTATCTTATCCAAGCCTCCGCACTGAGTGCCGTTATTATATTTATAATAATCATCGTTGTGTGGACTAAACAACCCACCATTTAAATAAGGTATGTCTTTATAACAACCTTGTCTAAACTTATCATACCTATCTTTGTTTAGACTTTCAAAAAATATAAGCTCTAAAATACTGTGATAATAGTTTTGGTTATCTTCAATAGCTTGCAATGACAACAAATAATCAGGGACAAGTGATATTGAATCTTTACTCTTTTTCTCTTTCAAAAACCAACAAAACACTATGCGTCCAATTAGTCTTACAGCAAATTCACTTAGTTTGACTTTATCTTCAACCCTTTGTATTGTTAGTTTAGTATCAACTAGACTATGAAATTCTCTTGATACTTTATCATAGAATTCTTTATTAACTATCTCTATACTAAATCTTTTTATCAAGTCATCTAAATTATCAACCTTGCCTTGCTCTATCAAAAACCTATAAGCAGTCTTAGTTTTTGCACCCATACCAAGAGCATAACTATATCTTCTAGGATTTGAACAAACTTTAATTATTTTATTATTAGCGTCAAATTCGTAATGAGAAGTCAGTAGAGATATGCGATAAGTTTGTCTATCACTACTTACAATAGATACCAAAGCGTTGTTTACACCTTGTTCTCTCAACATTCTAAAAGCATTTTGAGTAAGCTCAACACGGCGATTTTGTATACCTTCTTTTAAAATTATTTCATAAATAGTTACTTTGCAAATTTTACATTGCCCCAACTCAACTACAGTATCAAACACTTTGCTATCAAATTTTATAGGGTGTAATTCTTTGTTAAAACTAGCTAATAGGTTTTCAACCAAAGTCAAAAAATTGTCTCTATGGTACTCAAAAGCTAATATATCTTTGCTATCATTTATAGGTATCATATAACTTGTCCCTTAATTCATTCGTAAATCTTCGGTAAACATAATAATCTCAGTTTGACTATCTATGCTTTGTACCTTTTCTCTAATGTTGTTGATATAACTATTTGGTATTGTTTGTTTTATCTCATCCAAAATCTCTCGTAGGTTATCTTTTTTAATTTTTATATTAGCTAAAAATTTTAATTCACCATCGCTCAAATCATCATATGTTTTGATAATTTCCAAAAGGTCTTGTATATAATCACTCTCTTGTGGGTATAGCTCTAATAATTTATCAAGTTTTTTTATACTGTCACCCTTTCTTTTATCTAGCTTTATTTTGGGATAAGGCTTTGTTATTTCGTCACGCAAAGCTATAAATTTTTGATCCAAGCTTTGGTCTGTTGCATAACTTTGTTCTTGATAATGTGCTTTAAAATATTTCAAAACACTCTCGGGCGAACTCAACTCTACTTGTTCATTGTTGCCTATACACCTTGCAAAAATAGAGTGATTCCCCCTTTTTGCAAATGCAATAGCCAATTCTTCTTTACAATTTTTGCGCAATAGACGAGACCTAATAGGTAGTGCATATGATTTTTTAAGTTGTTCTGCATTATGCTTTATGTCATTCCATTCGTTCTTAAATTCGTTATCCCATGCTTTTTCAGACGAACTATTGTCTATATCATCAATTTGCTTTCTAAAATAGCTTTCAAGAGTTTCATCAGGCGACAATGTCCTTGTATCACTGCCTACAATGTTGTTGATAAGCAACATTTTTAGTTGAGATATACCTTTAATTAGTGTCACTTGTTCTCCAATTTCTGACGGGAACAAATTGAATATAGCAATCTCATCAAACATCTTTTTGTTGATACGATTTATTCGCCCTATTCGTTGAACAACTCTTGTAGGGTTGTATGGTATGTCATAATTGATTATAATGCCTGCTCTATTTAGATTAAAGCCCTCACTCAAAGCATCTGTAGCTACAATGATATCATATTCATCTTTTTGAGTATCTTTATACGACGCATCAAAATTTTGCCTAACTATATTTCTATCTACTTTGTCCGAACTGCCAGTATACAAAAGAACTCTAAACCTATTTTCTTCAAGTTGGTTTTTTACATATATTGCAGTATCGGCATAACTAGAAAATATTACAATCTTTTTTGTTTTGTCTTGATTTAACAGTTGTTCAACTTTTTCTTTTACTCTTTCAAATTTTGGATCATATCCCAAACTACTACCAACAAACCACTTATCCCTTATACTTTCTAGAAGTTTGATATCATGCTCCACTTCTTTGATAAAATCTTCTCTAAAAAAACTTGCTGGAATAGGCAACGGTTTGTTTTGAAGTTTTGATTTGTCAAAATCAGGCTCTATATCATTGATTTCATTCAATATTTCTTGTACTTCATCTAAATCAAAATCTGGCAAGTGTCCTCTCTTTAAAATAGGAACAAACCCTTTTGCCCACCATTCTTTTATATTATGATATGAATGAATTATATTATCTAGCGTTGTTCTAAATGCAGACTTGCTACTTTCAAAACGCATGACTAACAACCTTTTTATAAATTGTGCTAGATTGCGTTGAAAATGCGTAATATCAGCATCTTCAAAGAAATGTCCATATTTGTCATTAAACGCCTTAGGGTCTACCAAATATGACGCTGGATTGTATCTAACGGCACTAAATTCATTGCTTAACTTTTTGAGAGTATTTATATACATTTCTTGTATATCTCCCAAATCATATTGCAACAACTCAGGACCTACAACTTTAGAAAACTTTATGCCTTGTTTATCTAGATCTTCGGCATATTCTTTTATCTCACTCAAATCAATACGACTACGCCTAATAATAACAGGGTCAATTAGAACTCTCAATTGCTCACTCAACCTTTCCAGCTTAGATTTTATTTGTGGAGTCATATTTTTTTTGCCATCTTTTTCTAGCACATTATAATTTGCTATAAGTTCTCTAAATCTTATACCAAGATTGTCAACACAAGTTATTGTAGAACGACTAGGTGTTTGAAATAATTTGATAAGTGCAAAAAGGTCTTGCGGTCTATTGTTGTATGGCGTTGCTGTCAATAGTATAACTTTGTTGTTTGGATTAGATCTCGTCAACTGGTGCAACCATTGATAACTACTAGAAAGCTCATTGCGGTATCTATGAGCCTCATCAATAATATAAAGTATTGGACTATCATCATTTATATATGTGTTGTACAAGTTTTCAAGATTTCCACTACTTGCTACAACTGCCCCCCTAATTCCAAACTCACCTTTGTACTCTTCCCATTGTTCCTTCAAATGCGGTGGTGCTATAACTATATTTTTGTTATAATTCAAATTCCTTGCTATAGCACTAGCAATAATAGATTTTCCAAGCCCTACGACATCGGCAACAATGACACCGTTATTTTTGTCTATACAATCTAGCCCCAACTGTATAGCATCCAATTGATACTTATAATTGTCAAATTTTCCACTAGTAATTTGATTTGGTGTTTCTATTTTTATGTTGTCCAAATAACTATACTGTTCGGCTAACACCCTAACATAGACATCATAAGGCGTAGGTGTGGCATATATCCAAAGTCTTTCTTTCAACTGTTTAACAAAATCTTGATGGTTGTCTTTTGTTGCTATATTTACAGCTTTACTGTTATTCCAAAGACCTTCAAAATGCTCATTATATTCGTCATATTTTGTATTGTCACTAAATCTTTCATTCAACTCTCCTTGTCCTATAAGTCCATTATAAGTAAAATTTGAAGAACCTGTAAATACAACTCCTTTGCTATCTCCAAAACAAGAATGTTCTGGTTTGTTGGTAAGTATAAAAGCTTTGGCATGGTTTGTATCATTAGTGAACCTAATTTGCAATGTTCCATCTTGTATTTTGTCCACAAAAATCTTAAAGAATTTTTGACTATTAGTTTCATCAAACTGGTTGCTAAGTGCAGAATTGTTAAAAAGTTCTACAAAACTATCAATGTATTGCTCTTTCTTCTGCGTATTATTTAGTTTATACATCTTAGCATTTGCAAAACTTGCCAAATCTACATTTTGTCCATCTTGCAAAATACTACCTAAATCCGACACTCTTGTGGGGTCAATTGTCTTGCCTACCAAAATTCTAATATACTTATCTTTCAGTTCTTCCATCAAAGCATCAAATCCAGAAAAGTAAAAAAAAGCAGTAAGTATATCTATTCTTTCTGCTTGTGATAATGAGTTTTTTAACGAAGCTAGCATTGTTTTGTTTTTATTGTCAATTATTGATGGCATACTATATCCCCAAATAAAGATTTTCTTTATTTAATTATAGCACAAAACACACAAGTAGTCTAGAAATTGACAAATGTAGTAAACTATATATTATATTACTATATTGGTTATACAAAATATTTTGATAACTTTATTTTCACTGATGTATATACAAGACTATGATTTACCTTAATTAAAATCCTAACAATAATTTGTAGTTGCAAAAACTTTTTCAATAAAAATCATCATAGTATAGAATTTGACTAGTCAATATCTACATTATGAGGAAATAAATCAAAGCAAACTTAATTATACCAATCGCTAATTTTTACTTCACAATTAACAATAATAAACAAAAGCACGATATTCATATACTATCAAAATATTTTTTGTTATGCAAATATGCTGTAGAATATGGTTTGATTACTCCGGCTTTTTCATTGTAAAATTTTGCCAAATCTCTATTACCCAATTTGTCAAAACATACAGAAAGCTCTATATTAGGTATGTATTCATAATAATCCATATTAACAAAACCTTTTTCGTTTTTTTTAGGCAAATGCAATGCCAAATCAAACCAGTCAACTGCTTGCAAAAAGTCCTTATTGTTTTTATATAAATATCCCAAAAAGCAACAAGTCTCTACTCTCAATACACTATAACTCATTGTTTTTAAAGCATATCTAATTGCATTGCTATTGTCACAAAATTTGTCCCTATATATTTTTGCAAGCAACATGCAAGCATTTATTTTATCTTCAACCCAACCATCATCTCTATCCAAAAACATATTTAAATAATGTACTGATTCTATGTATCTACCTCCATCATGCAATTCCCTAGCATAATAAAATATAGTTCTAGAATCTAATTCTTTTTGTTGTTTAATTGTTTTTTCATAAATAGCGATATTTCTTTGGTTTGACTGTTTATAATCTTTGTGTTCTGTCATATGGTTGATTGCAATATCGTCACGGTACAAAACTTTACCTTCTATAGGTATAACTTCATGTACAACACCACACCACTTATAACCATAATTTCGCCTAAAAATCCGTTCTCTAGTAGAATAAAATGTAACATTTTTTTTCTCATCAAACAACAAATTATAACGACATACAACCATATCAATATCTTGGTTTAATTCTTTTTTTAAATTATTCAACTTTTTTCTATCATCATCAGCAATTACATCATCAGCATCCAACCACATTATATAATTTTTTGTAGCCTTATCAAAGGCAAAATTGCGAGCTTTTGCAAAATCATCTTGCCACTCAAAGTTGTATACTTTATCAGTATAGAGTTTTGCAATTTCTACAGTACTATCACTAGAACCAGTATCAACAACGACCAACTCATCAGCTAAATCACCAAGGCTATTTAGACACCTTGCCAAAACTTTTTCTTCATTCTTTACAATAAGACATATACTAACACTATTCATAATACATTTTATGAATACAATGTATTATTTGACATAAAATTTGATAATTTAAAAGTTTGACAACTTACAATTCTTTTTAAAATAATTTGACTACAATATTAAATCTAAATCATAACATAGCTTTCATGAAGTTGAATAAAATAATCTATTATTATACAAATAACATCAAACAAAAAACTCACTATACATTTCCATAGTGAGTCTAAAACAATAAATTATTAATGATTTTTCAAAAAATTTGTAAGTCACAATTTCTTGCTATCAAACTATCATATCTTAGAATGTTATCAATAGTTGATATTGCAGAATTTGTTTGAGAATTATCTATAAAATAAAGACCTACAGCAATTACAATTGCAATTATTGCCACTATAGCTACAATAAATGCAATTAATTTTATTGTAGACTTATGTTTTTTTATACTATTATTAATATCTATTGATGCTTTTACAACAAGTTTTTTGTCTATATTCTCATCTATAACTTTAGTGATATCAGATTGAATATTTTCTTTATTGTTGTTTGAAAGTGATTCAACAACTATATCACTATCTAATATGGTATCAAAATCATTAGAAACATCACTAGTATTATATTCCAAAACTTTTTCTTCCAATCCATCACCCAATGATATATCAACAATTTGCTCATCAATATTTTGTGAAGCTTGAGCATGGGTATACTCATCAAAATCTATTGACTCTGTATGATTGGTGTTGATAATTTGGTTTTCAACATTAACAAAGTATCCATTATCTACATTAATATACTGTTGTTGTTCTACATCAAAACGATGTGAAGTCTCAAAATTTGTAGACACTTGAGAATTGCTATCAAAATTTGGCAATAAACTAGAATTTATAATCTCTACAGCCGATTCTCTTGATTGTTCTTGAAGAAGTGCAGACCTATCAATATTATTATCTAGTTCATGAATCTCAAATATTTTTGAGTTTTGAATGAGATTGCTATTGTCTCTTTTTCTTTTTATTTTTATCATTACTATAAACTATTAAATTACAAATGTAACACCAATACTGATGCATATTAATTTTATTTTAATTACAAATCTACAACTTGATACAACTCCGCAATATAGCACTTTTGGCTCGCTTATTAGCAATACATTCATCTTTTGATGGAATTATCTTGCTTACAACAGACACAGTAGGTTGATTGCCACACACGCACACAGGAATTCGTTTATCACATGTACATCCTATAGACAGTTGCTTAAATACATTTTTTATTATTCTATCTTCTAATGAATGAAAGGTGATAACACAAAATATAGCTCCCTTATTCAACCTAGCTACAATATCTAAAATAGCTTTATCCAAACCTTGTAACTCAGTATTGATATATATACGCAAAGCTTGAAAAGTCTTTTTTGCAGGGTGTCCATTACTCTTGTGATAAGGGATACACTGCCTTATAATATCTACAAGTTGAATTGTAGTATCTATAGGCATACTTTGTCTAACTTTTTCTATCTTATTTGCAATTTTGAATGCAAACTTTTCTTCTCCATATATTCTCAAAATATCTGTAATCTGTTGCACCGAATACGAATTGACTATAGTATGAGCATTCAATTCTTGATTTCTATCCATACGCATATCAAGTCTAGCTTCAAACCTATAACTAAAACCTCTCTCAGCACTATCAATCTGATGGCTAGAAATACCCAAGTCAAGCAATGCTCCGTCCAACTTATCTATACCTTCCAAATTTAATACATGTTCTATATCTTTAAAATTGGATTGAAATATCTTAAGACGCCCATTGCTACTATTGAGCAACTCACTAGCATGCACAATTGCATCTTCATCCCTATCAGTAGCAACAACAAAGTTTTGCATACTGTAATCCAATATAGCCCTAGTATGCCCACCACCACCAAGAGTCCCATCAAAAAACAATCCACTTTGAGTTTTGCACAACAACTGAATTACTTCATTCAACATTATAGGAACATGATAAGCTGATTGCTCAATATTCACAATAGTACTATAACACTATTGTAAAATAATGTCAATTGTATTACTGCAACAACAAAGTATTTAAGACAACAGTTGTATTGAAATGAGTTTTGAATTGTATACTTATAAATATACTACGGAGTAATTCTATCAACAGTCCTAGACAAAAACATAGCCTCTTTGACATTATCTAGCCCGAGAATTTGCATAACGAATCTAGATAGTCCAAAACCAAATCCACCATGAGGTGGACAACCATACTTAAAACAATCAAAATAATTATCCATACCAATAGGTAATTTAGAATAATCAACTTCATCATTTTTTGATATAGCATCTTTAGGCAATACCCCCTTAGATACAGCTTGTTTTGCAACTTTCAAAAAACGATGTTCTCTTTGAGCTCCAGTAGAAACTTCTATCCCATTGTACAATAAATCAAAACTATAAGTATACTTGCTATCATCGCTATACATATGATAAAAAGGTCTAACAGATACAGGATACTCTGTAACAAATACAAAATCACTTTTGTATTTGTCTTTTGCATAAGCCCCTAGTATACGCTCTGCTTGTGGGTCTAAATCACCTTTTGTAGTTTCAGGGACAATATACCCACTTTCTTTTACTATCTGTTTTGCTTGTGTCATTGTGAGTCTTACAAACTGATTTGAAGGTACAACAATATCAATATCAAAACTTTCTAATATCTCTTTATGATGTTTTTCTTGTATAGTTTTTAATACATATTTTAGCCAGTTCTCTTGATGTTCCATGACATCACTTACGCTATCAATCCATGCCATTTCAACATCAACAGACACAAACTCAGTAACATGACGATTGGTATGAGATTTGTCTGCTCTATATGCTGCAGCAATCTCATACACTCTATCAAAACCTGCAGCAATTGCCATCTGCTTGTACACTTGTGGACTTTGTGCTAGATATGCCTGCTTGCCAAAATAATCCAAACAAAACAGCTCTGCACCGCCTTCACTTGGAGTAGCTACAAGCTTTGGACTATTCAATTCTATAAAATTAAATTTTGCCCAAAACTCTCTCATTGCATTTAATATAGTAGTTTGTATTTTAAAAATCAATTGCTTTTTGTTGTCTCTCAAATCCAAAAAACGCCAATCTGCCCTTATATCTTTAGAGGATTCTTGTATACCTTTCATATCAATTGGAATTGGACTAGCACTTTCATTGACTACAACTATCTCCTTTGCATGTATTTCTACTCCACCTAATTTTACATAATCATCTACATTGACAGTACCCAAAACAATTATGCTAGATTGTGTATTCAAGCTAGATACCAATGTATTGAGATGTGACGACTCTTCATTTTTGAATATAGTAAGTTGAATATCACCACTGATATCCCTAAGTACTACAAATTGCATTTTTTTTGTATCTCTTACTTCATGTACAAAACCACACAACTTGACCAATTGACCATTGTAAGCCTTGACTTGATTTATATATATTCTATTTTGCATAATATCTTCCCTAATACAACTAATTTCAACAAAAGTTTTTCAACAATACAATCTGTACTAACATCTCAACTCACCTTTAGCTCTAGGATATCCTATAGTATCCCTAATATTGCCTACACCTGTCAAATACAACAACATGCGTTCTAATCCCAAACCAAACCCTGAGTGAGGTACGCTACCATATTTTCTCAAATCTAAATAATTGGTATAGTCACTTATTTTCATTTTTCTATTTTCAATTGTATTTAAGAGTTTTGTATAGTCTGTCTCTCTCTCACTACAACCAATAATCTCACCAACGCTAGGTACCAACAAATCTGTTGCTGCTACTGTCCTACCATCTGAGTTTTGTTTCATATAAAAAGCCTTGAGATCTTTAGGATAATTTACTACAAATATAGGTTGATTGTATATTTCTTCACACAAATATCGCTCATGTTCTGTTTGCAAGTCACTTCCCCATGATACGGGATATTCAAATTTTTTGTCTGCTTTTTGCAACAAATCTATAGCTTTTGTATAATCCAATTTTATAAAATTGCTATCCAATACTGACTGCAATTTGCCAATCAAACCTTTTTCATAAAATTTTTCAAAAAACTCCAACTCTTGAGAACATCTATCAATACAAACTTTTATTATATATTTGATAAGTTGTTCTGCAACTTCAATAATATCATCAATATCTGCAAATGCAATTTCGGGTTCAATCTGCCAGAACTCAGCAGCATGTCTAGTTGTATTGCTATTTTCTGCTCTAAAAGTGGGAGCAAATGTATATATCTTGCCAAAAGCCATTGCATAAGCTTCGCCTTCTAACTGGGCAGAAACAGTTAGATTGGCGGGAACTCCAAAAAAATCTGTATCATAATACTCTTTTTCTGTCTTTTTATTATGATTAAATTTATGAGTAGTTACACCAAATGACTCACCCGCTCCCTCACAATCACTACCCGTAATTATTGGCGTATGAACATACAAAAAATTATTGTCTTCAAAGTACTGATGTATTGCCATACTCAAAACACTTCTAAGACGGAACATAGCATTGAATGTGTTAGTACGCAAACGCAAATGCGGCATAGTACGCAAAAACTCTAACGAATGTGGCTTTTTTTGAATAGGATATTCGGGTGTGCTTGTCCCCAAAATTGTGACAACAGTTGCATTGATTTCTACCGAATCACCCTTTTGAGTTGGTACAACATCTCCCTCTACACACAAAGCTGTACAAAGTGGCAAATAGCTTGTAGTATTGTCAAACTTATTCTTGTCCAATACTATTTGCAAATGCTTGAGACAACTACCATCATTCAATTCTACAAAAGCTATAGATTTAGAATCTCTACTTGTCCGCACCCAACCACAAACAGTTGCAGTTTTGTTTAGCCAATCTTGTGGATTATTTAACAACTTTGCTATATCAATATGTTTCATAATTGTAACAAAAAAACAAAACAAATTGTGTGTTTGTTTTGTAAAATTATAACATGATTTACTTTTTTTGTAAAACATTTTAAGTTGTCTTGTCAAATACAATTTATAGGTGTTTAAATTTAATTTTTCAATAATACTCTCAACAACTCAATAGATTTTTCTAGTTCATAATCACTAAATGATATACCCTTATCTGGTGGATGGTCAATCTCATTTCTTATTTTCGTTGGCAAAGTTTTATACTCAGTTATCTTGTCTCTACCATTTCTATATTTCCTATGTGTATTATATCTATCTTCCTTTTCATGTTCTTCTCTATCATATACTTTGCTACTTGCAATATAATGGTCAGTTTCTTTTACTGTAATAACTTCTTTGCCTACAATCAACTTTATCTGATTTTGTAATGCTCCATACAACTCATTGTGATAATCTCTACTAGCAACACCAAAGACAATATACTGGACTTCGGCAAATGTAATTTTTGATAGTCGTCTATCACTACTATCTATCCTTTGACTTGTTATTTTGCCTTGACTATCTTTAAACAATCTTATTATCAACCAATCACCTTGCCCTATTGCTGATTTGAGTATATTCTCACTGTGTGATGCAACAAAAAGTTGCAATTTTTGATTTCCATTGAGTGGGGGTATTGGCTTACCATTTTGTCCAATGTACCCAGGATTGTCTTGAAGTTTAAATATCTCTTTATAATATCCCAAAACCTTCAACTGCCATTTTGGGTGCAAACCTGTTTCTGGTTCGTCTATCAAAATATTGTCACTACACTGTGAAAGTGGGTGTTTATAAAAATAAAGCAACCTAAGCAGTATTTCTTGTTCACCTGATGACAAATCTTTTATATAATCTATCATCGTATCTGGCTTGCTATGCCATTGTTCCCGAGTCACTTTTCTCATAATATAAGGAATTTGAAAATTGTAAGCACTTTCAAATGCATTTGCAAGTCTATCATTGTCAAAAAAGCCTTTTAGAGTTTGAGTGGATAATACACTTATATTAAACCACGAACGCATATCTCCACTTATATTATCGTGAGAATCAACCTCAGTTTTCAATATCTCACTTTCTACATCTTTTCGTCCCTCATCATACTTTATATCTCTACTCAAAAAACTACTTTCAAATGTTGTTGGAAATCCCCAAAGTGGTGTCTTAGTATATCTAGAGTGTAGTTCTACCTTACTCTTATCGTACTTGTATTCTATATACTCACTTTTGTTGTAGTTATTAAGTTCATGCAATAGCGTAGTCTTGCCACAACCATTTTCACCTACAAACAAAATATTGTCATGTATATTGTCTTGATTGATTATGTTGGCATATTGATTACCTTTTTGTGGGGTTGGTATGCGTATATTGGGAGTATTATAAGGATAATATACCTTTTTCATATGTTCCGTTGTATAAGGAAATTTCTCAGTATATGGATCATCTTCTCTGCATACTACAATCTCTTCCACATTATCCTTGCGAAAGTCAATATTCAAATCTCCCAATATTGGGTGATTGCTAAATTTTATAAACGGTAATTTCATTTAATAACTTTATTACAAATTTTCTAATTTTAAAAATTTGATTTTATATCGCACAAAAAAGGATAGAAAATTTAATTCTACCCTTTTATTTTTGCATTATTATTTATATACTAGTACCAACCATTGTCTCTATTATAGTAGTTTTTTGTATTACTATAATTTTGATTGTTATAATAACCTGATTGTGTCCTTTTTGTGTTTTTCTTGCGTTTCAACATTACAAATATTCCACTAGCTACAACTGCAACCAAAAATACACTCAATACACTCCACCCAAATACTTCTCCAAAATTTCCTGATGATGGACTTACTGGGGATACAGTATCTGTCGGGGTATCTGTTGGTGGTGGCAATGTTACCCCTGTCTTGTCCCATCGTGCATACAGTGTACTATCTTCTTTTTTGTCATACACACTCATTGAGTTCATACTGTCATCATAATAGCCCTTTCCACCATCTACCCTATCATAATAGCCTTTAAAGATATATCCATCTCTAATAGGGGCAATAGCTTGTGGCATATTCTCACCCAATTGTACATCTACTTGACTTGTTCCATCACTTCCACCATTAAAATTTAGTATTACTGTATATTTTTCTTCTGGTAATGGTGGTTGTATTCCTTCTTCTTGCCACTGTGCATATAATGTACAATCATTTTCCTTGTCCCACAAACTAACCGATTCCATATTCTCATCATAATATCTTTTTCCACCATTTATATCATCTGTATAGCCACCAAATATATAACCATCTCTAGTAGGAGCTATTGCAGTAGGCATACTTTCTCCAAAACCTACTACTACTTGATTTGTTCCACCACTTCCACCATTAAAGTCTAGTGTTATATCAAACTTGTCTTGTACAACTGGCTTTTCTTCCCACTGTGCATACAACCATACTCTTTTAAATGTAGCATTATTAGCACCTTTTTGATCCCAATTGCGTACACTATTCATATCCTTGTCATAATAATAGTTTCCATCAACATCAGCATACCCCTTAAAATCGTAACCTTTCCACATTGGAGCATGTGCTTCTGGCATTGGATACCCAAAATCTGCAATTATCTCATCTGTTCCACTTATTCCACCGTTAGCAAACAATTTTACAAATACTATACTAGTTGAAAAATCATACCATCCCCAAAGCATAAAATCTTTTGTTCTATCCCAATCTCTAACCGAATTCATATCTTTATCATAATATTGAACAGCATCTTTGTTTGCTTTTTCACTTCTGCCAACTTCTATTACCATTCTTCTATCATAATACCCAAGAAATCTTCTTCTCCCCTTAGGAGCAGGAGCAGAAGGCATTGATTGTCCATACTCTACTTCAACAGCTACCTCATGTGAATAATAACCTTCCCACGCATTTAATGATACATGATATACTTGTTCTGGCAATGGTTGACCTTGCGGATATACATTGACTTGTATATGAGATGTTTGAACATAGCCATCCCAAAAATACGCACAATAATAATATTTTGTTCCAACAACATTTGTTGGCGGATAAAATATTCTGCTAGTCTCTCCCTCTAAAAGTGTATTATCATTACTAGCTTGAAATCCAGAGTTGCTTTCAAACCACTGCAATTGTTCGTTCTCGCCTAAGTCTGTAGCTGCCTCAAGCACAACTTGATCACCAACATATGCATGATTGTATTTCTGTGGATACATAGTAAAGAAATCATCATACATATACCTAGAACCTTTGTCAATATTACGATTGGTTTCACTGTCAATACTACTGTAATTAGAATCGCTAGTATTGCTTTCAATACTATATATTGAAGAATCTACTAAGTTTGTCGTTGAATTGTTGTTAAATATACAAAATAGCAATCCTACAAAACAACTAAACAATACTACAATAGACAAACAAATAGATAGATAAATATTTTTCTTACTCATAATGAACTCCATACACAAATCTTAACAAACATAATAAGACTTAAATTTAAAAAATCAATACAATATACTTGTTGTTGATACTAATTACCAACCATTGTTATTATTTCTATAATTGCTTTGAGATTGATTGTTATAATAGTTATTTTGGCTACTATAATTGCCTTGTTGTGATGATTGCATATTTCTCTTTCGTCTCAATACAAATAACACTCCACCCAATATAATTGCTACCAAAGCTATTCCAGCCCCACTCCAACCCAATATCCCACCAAAGTCAACTGATGACGGATTTGTAGGTGCTGTAGGCTCTGTTGGTGGCGGTGGCAATACTTCTTCTTCCTTTTCCCATTTTGCATACAGTGTACCATCTCCTCTCACATCCCATGGTCTCATTGAGTTCATATTCTTATCATAATATTGCTTTCCGCCTACTATATCATAGTATCCACTAAATATATATCCATCTCTATTAGGGGCTACAACTCGTGGCATAATATTTCCGTACATTACTGACACTTTGCTGCTACCACCTCGTCCACCTTGAAAGTCCAAAGTAGCCGTAAACTCTGCTTTTTGCCATTGTGCATATATTGTCCAATCTCTCTTCTTATCCCATACAATTGGTTTCATATCATAATTGTAGTATTGAGTGCCACCATCTCTAGTAGACAAGTACCCCATAAACATATAACCATCTCTCATAGGAGCTATAGCATAAGGAAGATTTTCTCCCCACAACGCCATCACTTCTGTTGTTCCACCACTTCCACTATTAGGGTCTAAAGTAACTGTATATTCTTTATTCTCCCATCTTGCATACAATGTTGTACTTTCTGCTCTATCCCAAACTCTAACTGACCTCATATTCTCATCATAATATTGTTTTCCGCCCTCTACTCTATCATAGTACCCCGTAAAAATAGCTGTTCGCATAGTAGGAGCTGTAGCTTGTGTCATGTTTTTTCCAGTTATTACTCTTACTTTGTTTGTTCCACCATCACCATTTTTTTTGTCAAATTTGACAACAGTTTCAATTCCGTCATTCACTATCCACTTAGCATGAAGAGTTTTTCTTGTATGATCCAAATTAATCTCATCTTCATCTACTTGACAAACCATATTTTCATCATACCATTGTTTTCCATAAGCTTCTAGACTATCATTCAAATTATCATAAAAACCAGCAAATTTATATCCAATTCTTGTTGGAGCACTGTATCCTGATGGAAATTTTGTCCAAGGGGCAACGGCAATTAATTTGGTATCATCTAATTTTGGGTCAATCAATGTTCCACCATTTGGATTTAACAATATATCCTTATACCAATTCATATGTCCATAAGCGGGTATAAGAATTGTATCTTCTTCTATATCCCACACTCTCAACGGAATCAAATCATCACCTAGCAATCCTATATCATGCGAAGTTTCACCATATGCACCATAATAAAATACACTTTGTCCATCTCTTATAGTATAAAAACCATAAAGACTTCTACCATATGATGGATTTGTAGCGTTTGTATAATGTGGCAATGCTGGTGGCAATTCGCCCAAAGTTACCTCAATTGGATCGGGTACTTTATCACCTTTTGGATACTCACCCGTATGTTGAAATGTTATTTTAAACTTAGGTGTTGTACTACTTTCAAAATTTTCAATTTTGTTGATATTATCAATCAAACTTGTATTGCTATCTGATGTAGTATTCAACAATGCTACAATCCCAACAAGACAACTAAATAATACTATAATAGACAAATAGACTGATAGACAGATTCTCTTGCTCATATTATGACTCCCCATATAATCTTATATATCAATTATATAGGATTTAACTACATTTGTCTACCTTAGATTGCAAACTACATCTTGTTAATATTATTTTATTATACAAATTTAGTTTAATTTATGTATTAATTTGTTCATATTTTATAAGTTATGAGTATACAAATAGAGTACATTAATATGGAAAGAATTAATAATTAAATAAAATCAACCTTAAAGCGTTCGGGGATTCACAATCACGCAATAGCTTTTTGCTTCTTTTTTTGCGTCAAAAAATAATATTGTTGTTTTTATTGATTGTTTATATATTGTTGTTAATAACATCTCATTGCACACTTTCAAAAATTTGAATATATTGTAATACAAAAGAGAGAGTATATACAAAATGCTTATATACTCTCTTTAATACAATAAATTGTGATTCCTAAAACTTATTCAAAATTTTTTATTTTTAATTGCTCTTGTACAAACTCCAAAGTATTATTGTCCACAATTGACTGTCTCAATTGTGACATCAAATTGGTCAAATATCTAATATTGTGTAGGCTCACAAGCCTACCTCCCAAAATTTCATCAACATTAAACAAATGTCTCAAGTATGCTTTGCTAAAATTTTGACAAGTATAACAGTCACAATTTGGGTCAAGAGTTGAAAAGTCACTCTTGTATTTGCTATTTTTGACTATTATTTTACCTTTACTACTAAATGCCGTACCATTGCGTGCTATTCTAGTTGGTAAAACACAATCACACATATCTATCCCACGCACTACAGCTTGCAACAATCCCTCAGGATTGCCCAAACCCATAAAGTACCTAGGCATATCAACAGGATAATGTGGTTGCATAGCATCTAGCATTTCATTCATCACACTTCTAGGTTCACCTACAGACAATCCACCTATTGCTATACCACACTTTGCATATGGTATAGTTTGCTTAAGTGACTGCAAACGCAAATCAAGAAACATATTGCCTTGAACAATAGGAAATAATATTTGATGAGATTGCAATTGCACCTTGCTACACTCATCTAGCCACCTTATAGTGCGTTCCATAGCTTGCCTTGCCCCCGTATAGTCTATCCCATACTCACTACAATGGTCAAAAGCCATACATATATTAGCACCTAGATTGCGTTGAGACTGCATAGCTATAGTTGGAGAAAAAAAATGTTTGCTACCATCTAAGTGGCTCTTGAAATGCACCCCAGTTTCTGTAATAGTACGCAACTTACCTAAAGAAAAAACTTGAAAACCACCGCTATCAGTCAAAATTGGTCTGTCCCAATTCATAAACTTATGCAATCCACCCGCCTCAAATACAAGTTCTGCCCCAGGTCTAAGATACAAATGATAGTTGTTTGCCAAAACAATTTGTGCGCCAACTTCTTTTAGTTCTTGCGGTGACAATGCTTTGACTGTTGCCTTTGTCCCAACAGGCATAAATACAGGCGTTTTTACAACACCATGCGGGGTATACAACTCGCCCGCTCTAGCACCTGTATGTGGACATGTATGAATAATTTTAAATTTAAAGTTCATAAATCAAGTTTTTAATTTTAAATTGCGTAATGATATGTTGTTAGTTTGAATCTCACAACAAAGATACAAATCATTGCAACAAAAAAGAAAATGTACAACGAGTGGTTAATAATAATATACAAACTATCAACAAAGATAGCTTTATTCTTTTTTGACGCCCAACAAGAACCAAAAAAGTTCTTGGGGAATCCCCCAAACCCCCGAACGCTTTATGGTTGTTCTTATTTAAATATTACTTATTTCCATCTTAATCTACTCTATTTGTACACTCTCACAAAAAATTATAATATCATCATTCCATCGCCAAAACTAAAAAATCTATAATTATTTTTCACCGCCAAATCATATGCATGCATTGTTTGAGCATGTCCCATAAATGCGGATACCAACATGATAAGCGTGCTTTTGGGCAAATGGAAATTGGTTATAAGTCCATCTACGACTTTAAATTTGTATGGTGGATATATGAATATTTGAGTATCATTGCTTTGTGCAATCAATTTCCCATCTTGAGTACTTGCACTTTCAAGCACTCTCACACTAGTTGTACCTACAGCGATTATCCTACGCCCTTGAGATTTTGCTAAATTAATAGCATTGGCTGTTTCTTCACTCAATACAAAATATTCTGCATGCATATTGTGCAATGCCAAATCTTCAGTCTTGACAGGTCTAAAAGTACCCAATCCCACATTCAAACTAACTTCCAACCATTCTATCCCCTTAGATTTCAACTTATCTATTATCTCAGAGCTAAAGTGCAAGCCAGCTGTGGGAGCAGCTACACTTTTAGCATTGCCTTTTGAGTATACCGTTTGATAACGCTCTTTATCTTGCAATACGGATTTGATATAATGAGGTAAAGGCATCTGCCCTATTTGTGACAATACTTCTTCTAAGATACCATTGTATTCTAATTTAAGCACTCTATTGCCATTACTAACTCTTTCACAAAATACACCCTTTAGATTGTCACCAAATACAAGTTGTGTACCTACTTTATAGCGTTTAGAATTTTTTACCAATATTTCCCATTCGTCACTATCAAGTCTTTTGTGCAACAATATCTCCAACTCTTTACTATTGTCCAAAATACCAATCAATTTTGCGGGCAAGACCCTAGTGTTGTTGACAACCAAAACATCTCCCGCATTCAAGTAGTCCAATATATCATAAAAATGCTTGTGATATATCTCCTTAGTATGTCTGTCTACAACCATAAGCCTACTATTTTCTCTCTTATCCGTAGGATTTTGGGCAATTAACTGTGTCGGTAAATGATAATCAAAATCTATAGTTTTCATAGTTATAATTATTGCATTAGTATAATTAGGAGTGTACAAATTGTCAATTATAAAGTAAAAATCAATTGTCAATTATAAAGTAAAAATCAACGGTTGATAAAAATAAAATTAACTAAAAAATGCCATCTGCTCTAGCTTGTCAGGTGGGACTAATCCCAAATGTTTATATCCAAAAGGCAAAACTATTCTGCCTTTTGGGGTTCTAGCTACAAAGCCTAATTGTATCAAAAATGGTTCTACCACATCTTCTATCGTCACACTCTCTTCACCCGATGCGGCCGCCAATGTATCCAATCCAACTGGACCACCACCAAACTTTTCTACCATACATCTCAAGATTTTTTTGTCTGTGGTATCCAATCCTAAATCATCAACTTCAAGATGAATCAAACTAGACTTAGTAATTTCTTTAGTAATTACACTACTACCTTTGACTTGTGCAAAGTCTCTAATTCGCTTTAGCAGTCTATTGGCAATACGAGGTGTGCCACGACTACGACATGCCAACTCTATACTAGCATCATTGTCTAATTCGTAATTAAGTATTGTAGCACTCCTACGCAAAATTTGAGCCAACTCTTGAGTATTGTATACTTCTAAATGCCCCACAATACCAAATCTATCTCTAAGAGGTCCTGTAAGCATACCCGCTCTAGTAGTAGCTCCAATTAAAGTAAAAGGTGGCAAATTAAGTCTCATATTGCGTGCAGATGGACCTTTGCCTATTATTATATCCAAAGCAAAATCTTCCATAGCGGGGTACAATACTTCTTCTACAGTCCTATTCAACCTGTGTATTTCATCTACAAACAACACATCATATTTGTTGAGATTGGTCAAAATTGCGGCTAAGTCCCCAGGTCTTTCTATAGCAGGTCCAGATGTAATCTTGATATTAGCATTTAGTTCTATAGCAATAATATGACTAAGAGTAGTTTTTCCAAGCCCGGGAGGTCCATACAACAACACATGATCCAAAGCCTCTTGCCTTGCCTTTGCGGCTTCTATAAATACTTTAAGATTTTTCTTAATTTTGGATTGTCCTATATATTCATCAAAGGACTGTGGTCTCAAGGATACTTCATCATCTGTAGGCAATTTTTGATTGTCAGTAATTTCCATTTGTCAACATTATAGCACAGTTGTCACAACACTGTAAAGGGTATTAAACAACCACAAATCAACAAAAGAGCTACACTATTGCTAGTACAACTCTTTATAAATTAACTATATTATCTTAAAAATGCTACTTGCACTTTCAAATTTTTATAAAATCAATATCTATAATAGTAATCAACAATTATTCTTTATTACACTTATTGATAGAGCCGTTGCAATCTCCACATTTTGCATCTAAAGCTAAATTGGCTCTTGTTTTAAACTTTATACCACATTTATCACATACATAACAATTCATTTTGTATTGCATTGTTTTGGACTTAACTACAGTATTTCTATATTCTAGATGAAATACATCATCATGGATTGGCAACAAATCAAATATTTTTATAAGTCTTTCGGATGGTTGAGTAAACATATATCCATAATGAGGTATCTTCTCACATATCAACAACGCTGCTTCAGCGGCCTCCTTGAATGCAATATTATGATACTGATTTCTAGCACAATCTACAATACCTTCCATAGCATTAGAAAGATGTACCATCTCATGCACAAGTATCCCCAAAACATCATTGATAGACTCATTAAAACTTTGAGAAGATATTGTTATTTCATAATAAGCTTTTCCAGTATCTGTATTAACCCACGGCTTATCTACTGTTAGCCACCCATTCACATTTGGTCGTTTTCTAGGTTGTGTCACTATTCTAGGTTCTACAAGTTTATTTTGAAACAACAACTCATTGAGTGTCCGAAAAGCAATAGTCAATTCGGTACAAACATCTTTTACATTAATTTCTTCCATAAACTACTACAAATAAACACAAGTCTTAACACAATACAGTTTTATTAGATATAGAATTACCAATTACTATATCTTTTGGATATGGCAATCCCAATTTATTATATGCAATATATGTTGCTTTTACCATTCCAATTGAATATCTAATCAACCTATCATCTTTAAGCTTTAAAAGAATACCATCTAGAATATCCATAGAAACACAAAATTTTTTAGCCAAATCTTCTTTTTTGACTTTTCTATCGTAAAACTCTCCAGTTAATACAAACAATACTTCACTCTCTATTGCAGATGTATCTACTGTATCTACTGATGGTTGCAAAGGTTCTGGCGATTTAAACTTATATTCTTGTTGTTGCTTATGGTCTTCTGCTATTCTCTCTATTTCGTTATATTCATCATCTTGGCTCATATCTTCTTCTTGTTTCACATCTTCTTCCGCTTGTCGCCTTGCTTCTACTTCTTCTGCTCGTTGTTTTACTTCTGCTTCTTCCGCTTGTCGCCTTGCTTCTGCTTCTTCTGCTCGTTGTTTTTCTTCCGCTTCTTCCGCTTGTCGCCTTGCTTCCGCTTCTTCCGCTTGTTGCCTTGCTTCCGCTTCTTCCACTTGTCGCCTTGCTTCCGCTTCTTCCACTTGTCGCCTTGCTTCTACTTCTTCCGCTTGTCGCCTTGCTTCTGCTTCTTC
Organism: Bacillota bacterium; assembly: GCA_009787385.1. Lineage (GTDB taxonomy): Bacteria > Bacillota > Clostridia > Christensenellales > Pumilibacteraceae > WRGC01. The sequence continues at coordinate 8,403 of WRGC01000018.1, read as the reverse complement.
TGCTCGTTGTTTTTCTTCCGCTTCTTCCGCTTGTTGTTTTTCTTCCGCTTCTTCCGCTTGTTGTTTTGCTTCTGCTTCCTCTGCTCGTTGCCTTGCTTCTTCTACTGGGTTATATGATGATTTAAATTTAATATTAAATGCATTATATACCGTTGTAGTTATTCCCCATTCTCTTAACTCAATAGATATAGATCTATATTTATCAATAATTTCTTTAAATTTATCTCTATTAAATGCATAAGGGTCATTTGCAATATTAGAAAGTTTATGAACAAAACTATCTAATTCTCTTTTTGCTAATTTACAATCTCCCTTTACAACCGCTTTTCTTGCGTTTCTATAATGATTAGCATATTCATCAAATATACTCATATTAGTTTCTCCCTCTAAGTTCGCCTCTTATTGTCTCTAGAGATATGTCATGAGATTTTTGCAAATTTGCCCCGCCAAAATGTTTTTTGACTCTTGCTGTTATACCATCTCTTATCATATCCACAAGCACAGAATCATACAAATTATAAATTTGCTGAAACTTAACTCTATTGTGTTGATTGTGACTAATATCAACAAGTGCTTTTATATCAGTCAAAAATTGTTTTAATTTGCATTGTGCTTGATAGCAGTCATTTTTTTTTATATATTCTCGTGCTTCTCTAAAGAAGCTTACAATTCTTTCAATTTTTTCAATTTTTGCCATAATACCTAATCCTTGATATCATTAAAATCATCTTTCTTATATATGTCTTCTTTATTCTTATCTTTTATATATTGCTCCCAACTATCACAATCATTTTTTCTTTCATCATACTCTTCGTTGTTTATATCATTTATTTTCTTTTCCCACTCAGCACCATCAAACATTTTTCTTTCATCATCAATTTTCTTTTTAGCTTCTTTGTATTGCTTATCTACATTTCTAAGTATTTCCCAACCATTATTTTCATCTATTAGACTATCCAATTCTTTGCCTAATTTTTTATTTTCTTTCAAAATATGCTCTCTAGATATATTAAATTCATCATAATCTTCAATAGCAGGATACAATGACATCTCTTTTCTTTTCTTGGTATAACTGTCAACAATGTCAAGTATTTTAGAATCATCTATATATTTTTCCAACCTTGATATTTCAAAAACAATAAATTTTCTTGAAGTCTTCATTCTCAACAACTTCTCGCCCATTATCTTATACTCATCATCAAGTGTTGTCCTACCCTCACCAGGATATCTTATCATGTCTTGAGTCAATCTATATATCTTAGTATCATATTCTTCAATCCTGTTTTTTAATATATCTAGCTCTTCTTTTGCCTTATCTCTAGCTTCACGCTTCTTAGCTATAGCAGCCATTTCCGAACGCTCTTTTTCTGATGGAATATCATCTATTTGGTTTGTAACTCCAATTAGTTCTGATATCAAGTCTTCTGCTGGAATTTCTGTATCTTTATTTTGAGTCTCTTTATCATCGTATCCTGTTGAGCTTATTGGATTATTTCCATAATAATATGCAGATTCAGTTGATGAAGCATTATCAACTTTAAATGGAGTCATTACTCCGCTATCTACAGATATTTCATCAATTGGCTTGTCTACAACCTTTTGTTTGTCTGTCACAAAAAACCATTCACCTTTTTCTAGTGATTGATGTTCTACAACCTTTTGCTTGTCTGTCACAAAAACCCAATTACCCTTTTTTTCTTTTTCAATTTCTTTTCTTACCACTACATGTTCTTCGCCTACTTCACCAATTTTAACAAACAAAGCATTGATTTTATTTTTAATTTTACCTATTTTTTTGTCTTGCTTACTCTTTTTAATATCAATTTTTGATAGTATTTTATCCCTATATGCCATAATTACACTCCTTGTATTTTCAACTATTTGGTTTTAAAATTAAATGCTCCCAATTCCTTTAATTTCAAAAATGTTTTTAATTCTTTCAAATCTATTTGGTTGTCATCAATATAATCTACTATTTTCTTTAATCCTTTCCAATCTATATTCTTTTCTCTAACAAAGTTAAGCAACATCATTATATCTAGCAACTCTGTTGCTGTTATCTTGTCATTCTCACTTTCAGAAAGCTCTAACAAATTTATAATATTTCTTATAACTTGTTGATTTGTATTGCAAGGCTTCATACTATCTCCTATTTAGTTTTGAACCCAACAATACAACAACTCTTTAAGGTTCAATTGTTTAACTAATATAAATAATTATCAACATTATCACTTATTATGTAATGTATATCCACAATTTTATTACTCAACATACTGTCAATAAATATATTAAAAATCACTCATATCAATTTAATTAAAACCTACTAACTAAAAGTGATTCAAATTATTTTATATATACTATATTTAAATTTTATTAATTAATTATACCATATTTGTACATATATAGTCAAATATATTCATATTTTATAAATATACCAATAATTTCCAAACAAAACAAATAAATGTTTTTATTACTTTATTTTTTACATAATGATATTACTAAATATAATATTGGTAGAAAGATTTTTGTACTTGATTATAGCAAAAGAGCTACACTAGCAATAGTGTAGCTCTTTATACATTGCAGATTATCTTGAGAATGTCACTCTCACTCTCAAATTTTTGTGAAGCCAATCATCATTCAACGACCCACTAGAACCATACCTAATCACAAATGAATTGTCTTCAAAGTCATTTAATGATCTTGCTCTAAAGTTGAATGTATACTCTCTATAATTTTTGTCAATATAATTTCTACCATGTTCAAATCTTATTTGTTCGTATGGTGCAGAACTAGCTATATTTGTCCTGTATAAGTTGACATATTGATATCCGTCATCTATCTCTTTTACATCTATAGTCATAGAGACTTGCATAGTCTTGTATCCCAAATTCAACATCTCTACTTTGTTAAAACCTAAGTCTTTGATATAAACTGTATCATATGGATCACTTTCACCCCAAGTTTGCTCATTTTTATCAACCTTAACTTCTGCCGTACGCACCAACACATTGTTGCCCGTTACAGTATTCTCCCAACTCCAATGAGCGTATATTGTCATATTGCTTTCAACATATAGATTGCTAAAGTTGATTTGTACTCCACCTTCTTTTTTATCATACCAACCCAAGAATGTCCTATACTTACCTTTTGGATCATTAGGCTTTTCTACTCTTCCATTATTTGCCAACACTTCAAAATTGCCACTATCCCCACCATTGGTATCAAAAACAACTGTATACTGATTTCTTTTAAACCTAGCATACAAAGTAAATGCTTCAGTCACTACACTATTGAAGTCATAAGGCGTTGTAGTTGTCTTTGTCTTAAACCAATTTACAAATGTATAATTTGAATAACTAGGATTTGACGGCTTTATTAATTTTTCTCCCAATACAACATTTTTGATTCCTCCATTAGCTTCTGTCCCATCTCCAAAGTCATAAGCAATATTAATACTAACGGATTTAGGATCATGATACCATGCATATATCACTGTATTGTCAAATATCCATTTCCCACCAGTCTCTTCATATTTATCTTTAGATAATGACCAGCCTCTAAAATCATAAAAACCTTTTTGGGGAAAATGATCTTGTGGTATTGCCCAGCTAAGGAGTGTATTATCACCATCTTCTAGTTCATACTGTTTTATAGGGAAATCACCCTCTCCACCCATCAAATCAAACTCAATACTAATTATTCTAGTCTGCTTATACTTTGCAAACAGTGTAATATCTTCTGTAATAGATTTATTAAATACAAATGGTTCATTGCTAGTTTTGCTTATATACCAATTGTCAAAATATTGCTTGTTGCCATCAATAGGATCTTTGACTGGATTAGAATACCCCAATGCTAATAGTGACTGAACCAATTCATCGTACCTATATTGCAACTCTATTGTATAAGTATTTTCACTACTATTTTTAAAATATCCTCCCATATCTTCATTAGCATCAAAAGTAATAGTATGGTATTCTTTTTTCCATTTTGGAAATAAAGTAATGTCACTCAATGTAAGGTAGCCAAATTCAAACAATTTTCCTTTTTCATCCAACCAACCATCTGTATATACAATCTCATTTACATCATTCAATGCATTATCTTTATCAAATACAAAATCTTTTAAAATTGGCTCTATTGATTTACCTGTTGAATTATCAATTTCTCTACTAATACTTTGTACTGTATCCAAATAATCTACCTTTCTCACAATCTGCTTGATATCTTGCCCATAATTGTCTTTGCCAAATGAGCCATCACCAGCATCAAAAGTGATGTCAAAAACTCTTGCAGTTTTGAGTGTGATTGTTTGGCGTATACCACCTACCGACAATATTACTCTTATGGTTTCACCCAATTTAGCATTGTCAGTCATGTTGATTATACCACTTTTGGATATTGTGAGATAGTTTCCAAAATGTGGTTGTACACTATACTCTTTGTCAAAGAGAGTAGCATTGCTAGGCAATACATTAAATCTCAACTCTATATTTTCATTTTTATCTGCTTCTGGTCTTACATAGTATACATAGTCTCCAACAGATGAATCATACACTGGCGCTTGTCCACCTACTGTAATATTTTCTATCTTAGTTGGCAAAGACACTTCATGCCCATAAGTGTTATAAAACTTAACTTGTTGCTCTCTACCATATTGCCAAAAGTACTCTTGCAATTGAGCTGACCTAGTCAAATTGTCTATATTTGTCCCATCTTCATATGTCCAAGAATATTCAGGGCTATCATTGATACTGTCTATCAAGTTCCAAATTGGTATCAAGTCTTGACTAGAACCTATGCCCATTAGAGCAGGACTATTGTTGAGCGTCTTTGCCCAAGCAGCATAATATTTTCTAACTTGATCATCACTACTAAAGTCAAAGAATTCTTCATCACTATTGCCACCCAATGCCCAAATAGCTGTCTTGGCACTTACATGTTTTTCATTAGCTTCTTTTCGCCAATCTATACTAGCGTCTCCACCTGCATTTCCTACACCATAATTAAACTGCATACTGATAGCCAAATTGACATTGTCTATACTACTTTGTTCATCAGCTTCTAAGAGATAAGTACTCTTTAGTCTACCTCCCATATCTACACCTGTGATAAAGTGAGTACCATACTTGTCCATCAATTTTGCAGGTGACATATTTGGGTCATACAAGTCCAACAAAAAATCTTTGTCTAGTATGTTACGCAAGTCACTCATACCACTTTGCATTGTAAGATTGTAACTATGAACATAAGCATCAAGCATTTTAAAACTATGTGAGCTTTTGCTAGTAGACAAAGAGCCAAATGTAGAAGACATAGAAGCTCCACCCCAAAAACCACTTGCATTGATATTGAGTTTGCCATTCATACTCTCCATAAAGTCTACGGCACTCTCTTCGTAAGTGTCAAACACACTAGTAAAAAACTCCTTATCTTTGACGACAGGTTGCATTTTAAGCCCTTGCAAATCAAAAATAGGAAAATTGCGTCTTACAGTTCTACTACTAACTTCGGTAGAATTAATCATGTCAAAGCCAAATCCCAAAAAACTAGACCCAACACTAATTTCGTCCATAGCACCCAACAATCCAGAATCCTGTCCCTTAGTAGGACTCCACGAACTACTATCCAACTTTCCATAACTAAAGTGTGATATTGGTCTACTAAAATCGCTAACCTCCCCATCAACTACAGAAGCTACAGACAAATCATGATACCCCGGTTGCAAAATAGACAAATCAAAACTTGTACCATCTACAGGATACTCTACTATCCATATCCGTATTGCTATCCCATTTGAGATTTGGTATAGCATAACTAGTAAGACTACTAGCCTTACTATCTACAAATACATTGGTTGGTACAACAGGCGGTATATTGGGCAAATTAGGTATTTCTTCACCTCCTGTTTTGCCAACACAAGCTACCAAAGACATAGAAACAACAAACAACAACACTATTAGTGTCGCTATCATATGTACTAATTTAGTTTTATTATCAACTCTTACAAATTTTTTCACTCATCTATCTCCTATTTTGTTAGAACTAATACAATATCAATTACTCCCACAATTATAGCATATTATCTAATTTTAAAAAAATAAATCATCATAGATATTCAGTGTTAAAATATTACCAAAATTATATTTTATTCACAAAATTTATTTATTTTAGACATATTTATATATTGATATATGCACTAATAATAAATATAAATCTCAAAAATATTTAAATAATTAAAAAGAACCTTACTATATTGGCAAGGTTCTTTTATGTACAAATATATTTTAGTATTTTGACTTCAATTTATCTCTCTAACATACATGTATTTCATAAATTTTTTACCTTCAGCAACGCAAACCAACTTCCAACCATCTTGACCAGCGGCATTTAATTGCTTTTCCTGCTTCTTATTGTCATTGCTAAATATAAAATTTGTTTTTTGAATTTCTACTTTGTATTCGTATCTCATAATATTTCTCCTTTATATGTTATTATTTTATAAATTAATAAGTCATCAAATATTCGCCGCCTACCCTTACTTTGATTTTACTCCCACCAATCAATCTTTTTTCTACAAAAACATCAATTGTTTTCCCATCAAATTCAAATCTAATACTTGAAGTTGCTCCAATCTCATTGCCATAACTTCGTGTAGCAACTTTAATTCCATCTATTGCAAGCACAATACTTCCACCACTTAAAATACCAGACTTAACATAAACATCTAATTTAGAATTTTCATACTTAAAACTTTTCATATTATCTCCCACATAGTCAAACTTATAAAATATATTTGTAAAGATATTTTAGCACATATATATATTGTCAATATTTATTCACAATATATTAACATACAATATTTACCAATAAACTACTATATGGACAGTATATAAATCACAATACAAAAGTAATATATTGATAATACGAAACGCACTACTAATAATGTACAATACACAAAATAAAACTGTATCAAACTTTTTGCTTGATACAGCTTTATTCTTTAATATCAATTTTATTTTCTTTTTTAATATGCATTATAATATGTTGTACAATAAAACAATGCTTTTGACAATTTGAACAAACAAGTTTTTATAACTTATAAAAGTTTAAAATATTGCATTACATAATGTCTATGCACTAAAACTATTCACAATAGGCAAAAATACTTTTCTAAATCTTACTAACATATCAATAATTTTATTACACAAATCATTATAGTTAGATTGATTTTCAAAGCTAAGCCCATCAATATTGGTAGAAACTGAAGATGGTTTTTTATCTTCTTTTCTATCCCAATCCAATGATACTCCTTTCAATTCATTCTCAATAGTATTTTTACTTTTGTATACAAAATCATACAAGTCCTTGTTGTCAGGGATATAAAAGTTGATTCTTATAAATCTATCTCTCCACATCAAATCTGCACTTAAATGACATATAAGACTAGCAATTGAAAAATCACAATAGTGCCTACTAGCAACAGCCCTTGTTGCATTTAATCCTATATCTTTTCTATTACTTAAAATGCTATTAAAATTTTCCCAAAAAGGAAGATTGCGTATTTTGGATTTATTAATTTCTCCACTTTCTATTCCCCTTTTTATTGCTCTACTCCACTCATTTGGAGACTCAACAATCTCAAATTTGGGTGCAGGATTGCTATTTCCTATTTTATATGCTCTCAACTCAATCAAGAAAAAATCTATACCAGTAATTGTTTTGTTATTAAGCCATTCTATTGCACTTTTGTGTTCTTGTCTTGCTTGCTCTACAATCCATATCATGCAGCTTGCGTCCATTCCACTTGCATATGTTATAATTTGACCTAAATGTTTGTGGTCCGTATTCTCCAGTTGATTTTCTATAATAATTTTTTTATTAGTAAACTCATCTTCACAAATAATATCACAAAAAAATCCACCAACACTTTGTTCGGTTTTTGGATTAATTAGATTCAATCCTACTTCTTTGCTCAAAATTTCAAGACCATCTTGTGCCAACCATCTTGTAAAATCAATTGCTTCATGCTTCCACAATTCTCGCAAATTTACATTCTCCAATTTTCCTATATTCATATTCCATCAATCCCTTATATTTTTAAAAAAACAATCTTAGTTTTTCTATCGCTTATCATTTTTATTTTTTTAAATCACTCACTATAAATTATAGCATATATATATATTGTCAATATTTATTCACAATATATTAACATACAATATTTACCAATACACTACCTTATAAGTGGTTATAAATCCAGCAATATACTATTACAACTCAAAGCAATAAATATCTATACCATCAACACAAAACAAAAAGGATATATACTCAATTGAGTATATATCCTTTCGCATACATTAAAGATAGTCGTATTTGTACTTATACTTATCTACAAAATTA
>WRGC01000017.1 GCA_009787385.1 Bacillota bacterium | reverse complement strand
TAAACTTAATTTTATTAACAAATATAAACCTAGCACTTCTAAAAAAATTGAATGGAAATTCTCTATCTTAGATTTCTTATTCATCTAATTAGTCCACTTCTCATATACCACAACACTTGACACTAACATACAAAGATGCTACAATAACAACATATTGACATAAGGAGTATAGTTAAACATGATAGATCCACGAATAACCAAATTAGCACACAATTTGGTAAATTATAGTACAAAAGTAAAAAAGGGTGACAAAGTTCTTATAGAAGCTAGTGATATAGACTATCAGCTAGTTAACTGTCTAATTAAGGAAATTTATGCAGTTGGTGGTTATCCATTTGTACAATTATCTGATAGCAGGATACAGCGAGAAATTTTGATGGGGATTACTCCTGAATATGCCGAAGCTTGGCGTTCATACAATCAACCTCGTATGGAAGATATGCAATGTTATATCGGTATTAGAGGTGCGAACAATACTTATGAGACAAGCGATGTTCCGGGCGGAAATATGAGTACTTTCTCAAAACACTACAGCCACCCCGTACACAGTCAAATTAGAGTCAAAAAAACTAGATGGTGTATTTTGAGATATCCAAGCCCATCTTTTGCTCAAATGATGAATACTAGTACAGATGCTTTTGAAGATTATTATTTTAATGTATGCAACCTAGATTATTCTAAAATGGATAAAGCAATGGATTCATTACAACAATTGATGAACAAAACTGATAAAGTTCAAATTAAAGCTCCAAATACAGATCTTACATTTAGCATCAAAGATATTCCATCTATCAAGTGTGCTGGTAGACATAATATCCCTGATGGTGAAGTATACACCGCTCCTATACGAAATAGTGTAAATGGAATAATTTCATACAATGTACCTTCTAACCACAATGGATTCAAACATGAAAATGTGACTCTTACATTTAAAGATGGAAAGATTATAAAAGCCACATCTAATGACAACGAACGAATTAATAAAATATTTGATACAGATGAGGGTGCAAAATATGTAGGTGAATTTGCAATTGGTGTAAATCCATTTATCACTAAACCATGTGGAGATATCTTGTTTGATGAAAAGATTAGTGGTAGCATACACTTTACACCTGGGCAGTGCTATGATGAAGCTCCAAATGGCAATAAGAGTGCAATACACTGGGATTTAGTTTTAGTACAAACTCCTGAATTTGGTGGTGGAGAAATATTTTTTGATGATAAATTAATTCGTAAGAACGGTATGTTTGTAATCAAAGAATTGGAATCTTTAAATCCACAAAATCTTAAATAAATCTAAACATAGGTATCAATAAATATAAAATAGCTTTATATTTATTGATATTCTAAATTTAAAACTAAAAAATATAAATGAGAAATATTATCCCTTATTACTATATTACTTACGATCCACATTTACAAATTAAAATCAAATCTATGCAAAAATTGAGATTTGTATTTGAAGATGTATTTTGGTTTTTATTGGTTTTTAATATAGTACCACAATTTTTTTTGAATTTAGAAGTTGAGTTTTATTATATCAACTTTTTTATTATTTTATGTAGTGCTACTATAATATGTATAATACAATGTATGTTTTATGGAAGTATAGAAAAAATACGCAAAAACAATAAAACATTACAACAAGATATATTATCATTACAACTTTGTGAAAAGTATAAATCATTTTATACAAATATGTTTCAATTGCTAATTTTTAAAATCATTGCATTAGCAACAATTATTTGTATAGTAGGAATTGGAAATTTAGTAATGTTGTTGCATAATGGAATAGGGATAAATGTAAGAATTGTAACCATGGTAATATCTTTAATAAGTATAGTAATTATTATCTTTGGATTTGAAGTATTTCAGTACAATCAAGAAAAAGAATTTGGTACACAAATACTACATTTTGTAACAAGTATTAAGAGAAATATTTTAGAACAAGGACAAAATTTGCTTATAGAAGATGGAGATATAGTGACCACAATAGCACTATCCAAAGAATACCTATCATATGTTTATCCATTGCAAGAATGTATGAAGAAAACAATAAAACTTTCTACAATTCGTAATTTTTTAGTGTTTAGCATGTTTGCAACTAACCTATTTGCTGGAATTATTTGTTTTTTTGCTAGAGACAGTATAGATTATTCTTCAATAATAAAACTCATTTCAATTATATCTAGTTTGTGCTTTATAGTTTTTTATACCATTTTAGATTTATGTGTAATATTACTTTCAGACATGTATTATAAACAACAAAAACATAAGGTATTTGAAAATGAAAAATATTTCCCTAATCATATAAAACTATTCAACAACAATCAAACTCATACCCAATTAATTAGACATCTAAATAATTTTGTAAGATTAATTGCAATGAGTATAGGATTTACAATAGGTTTGCTTCTCAGTACTTATGAAAATAGTTATTCATTCTTGATTATACTTCTTACTTTAATAGGATTATTTGTCCATGTAACAGCAGTATTGCCAATTTTTAACATACAACTTCAAACAGATAGATTAAAAACAATTTTGATTGGTAGAAAAATATGGAACGAATAATAGAACTTTATTTTTAAATTATCCAAACTTATATCAATTTAAGGAGAAATAGTGTACAATTATATTAAAGGGATAGTAATAGATATTCAACTAAATACAATTATTTTAGAGTGTAACGGTATAGGATATGAAATAAATTCTACACTACAATGTATTAGTAAATGTGAGATTGGCAAAACTACTACTGTCTATGTGTATTTAGCTGTTAAAGAAGATGATATGAGTCTATTTGGTTTTGTGGACATTAGGGAAAAAACAATGTTTTTAAATTTAGTTTCTATAAATGGAGTAGGTAACAAAACAGCTATCAATATTTTGAGCAACTTATCATTGCAAGAGTTGGCTGTATCTGTAGTAAAACAAAATGTTAGTGCTTTTTCAAAAATTAAGGGTATAGGAAAAAAAACTGCTGAAAGAATATTATTAGAATTAAAAGATAAAGTTGAAAAAGATGACATATTAAATTTGACAACTAGTACTAATATTAGTGGGATTAATTCACAACTCAAAGAAGCACAAGCAGCACTACTATCTCTTGGCTTTAAAAATACAGAAGTTAGAACAATGTTGGATAATGTATCTATCAGTGACAATATGGGTGCAGAAGATATAATTGGATTAGCATTAAGAAAAAGATAAGTAATTATAAAATAAGGAAATAAAACATATGAATGAAACTTTGCAAACTATCCACTCAAGATTTTCATGTAGGGGATTTAATCAAGACAAGATTATTAGTGATAAGAATTTAGATGAAATTATCAATGCTGGATTGGCTAGTCCATCTGCATATAATAGTCAATCTTGGCATTTCATTGCTTGTAAAAACAAAAATATTCTAGACAAAGCTCAACAGTATGCTATAGATTATTTAAATACTTTAACTGATAAATCTACACTTGAATTTATAAATAAAATTGGTGGCAAAATTTTTTATAATGCTCCTGTTGTTATATTTATAACTCGCCCAAAAGAAACAGGTAAACTAGAATCAATCAATAGTGGCATTGCTATACAATCTATGGCAATAGCAGCTACAAGTTTGGGAATAGACAGTTGTATGTGTGGTTTTACATCAATGTGTTTTAAAGATTCCAAACATAACGAAGAACTTTCAAAATTACTAAAATTTCCAAAAGAATACTATTGTGAAGTATCACTAATATTGGGTTATGGAATACAACAAAATAAAGCTCATGAAATTGATAAAAATAAGTACACAATTATAGAATGATTCACATAACAATATTTATATAAAATACAAAAAATTATCTCACCATAATAATTGTGAGATAATTTTTTGATTATATTACTAATGCAAAAATTTGTTATTTAATTTCAATTAAGTACACTTTACAATTGTACTAATTTATGGTACAATAAAATACAATGACGACAACAACCAAGACTATTATACCTGAGGTATTGTCACCTGCAGGAAATATAGCTAAGTTTTATAGTGCAATGCATTTTGGTGCAGATGCCGTATATTTGGCAGGAAGAAAGTATGGACTTAGAACTTCTACTGACAATTTTGATAGACAAGAACTTGAAATAGCTGTAAATTATGCTCACAGTTTGAGTAGAAAAGTTTATGTAACTCTCAATATAGTAGCTCACAACAATGACTTTTTGCAATTGCCTGAATATTTAAAATTTATCAATACTATAGGAGTAGATGGACTTATTATATCTGATATGGGGATATTTGGTTTAGCTAAAGAATATGCTCCAAAAGTAGATTTGCATGTATCAACACAAGCTAATATTACTAATAAATATACTGCAAAAGCATGGATTGAGATGGGAGCTAAGCGAATTATTCCAGCTAGAGAACTTAGGTTGATTGAGATTGAAGAACTTCGTCAAAGTATACCTGACAATGTAGAAATAGAGACATTTGTACATGGTGCAATGTGTATGGCTTATAGTGGAAGATGCCTATTAAGCAACTATAGCTCATCTAGACAATCCAATAAAGGAGCATGCAATCATTCGTGTAGATGGGAATATACCATTAAAGATTCTAAAACAGGTGAAGAAATGATTGTAAATGAAGATGAAAGAGGAAGTTATATATTTAATAGTAAAGATTTATGTATGATTGCACACTTAGACAAACTTATTAAGGCGGGTGTTGTGAGCTTTAAAATAGAAGGGCGTTCAAAATCACAGTATTATACAGGTTCAGTTACAAATGCCTATCGTCGTGCCGTTGATTTTTTAATAAAAAATCCTAATTCTCCAATGGATGAGAGTATACTTGATGAGATAAACAAAATACACTCTAGAGGATATTCTACAGGGTTATATTTTGGTAGACACAGTGACCAAGACTTTAATTATACAGAATCAAATTCTAAATCACAATATGATGTAGTTGCAATAGTATTGGATAATCAAAATGGAATTCCAATTGTAGAACATCGCAACAAATGGATACAAGGTGATGAGTTAGAAGTAGTGTCACCAAATAATACACACAACACAAAAATCTTGGTAGACAAAATGACTGATATGTTTGATAGTCAAATAACTGTAGCCAATCAAGTACAACAGCATATTAAACTTTATACTGATGTCTTATTGAGAAAGGGAGATATGCTTAGAAAAAAAGTAAGTTAATTCTTTAATTTGTAAAAAAAATCTATTCAGTTTATCTACTAGTATGTATTTTATAGAAAGTACATAAGGAGATGTCTATGATTGTTTCTATTTATGCAATTATATTGCTTGCCATGGTATTTGTATTTGGATACTATATGGGTATGGGAAAAGTTTTGCAAGTATATAAATCAGGAATATTTGGAATAGCTATAAATATTTGCTTAGCAATAATGTTTGGTGGTCTTATTAGAGGCATACCACAAGTACAAGACTTGCTAAATAATATACAAGTAGAACTTGGAAATAGATTTGAAATATTACGGAATATTCCACTTGAAACTATTATATTCTATGTTTTATTTTTTTTAGCCCTAACAATAATTAAAATTTTTCTTATTAATTTTTTTAAGATACATGACAATAGCAAAGTGTTTGTATTAAGATTTGTGAGTCGCTTGTGTGGTGCATTTGCTAATGTGTTATTCTTTGTAGGATTAGCACTAATATTCTTTGCTCTTTTACACTACTTTAAAGATACTATAGTTTATGATACCATTGTGCAAGGTATAAAGGAAAGTTGGGTAGAATGGTTGTTTGTAAATAATCCAATAATACTGTAAAATATAGTTATAATTACTATTCCCATCACGGGAGATACCTTATCATGAATATACTGTTATATACGAATCCTCACAAAGACGCTAATATGGAAAAAGCAGAAATTGTGATGACGGAATTAGAAAAACATAAAATAATCTATACCGTAGTTAAAGATCCAAGTTTAATTGCCCCAATAAAAGATAATTGCGATACAATTGTAATAACTCTTGGAGGTGATGGCACAATTTTGCACTCTATTGAAAATTGTATTAAATACGATATTCCCATTTTTGGCATCAATATAGGCAACTTAGGATTTTTGACAGAAGTGGAATTTAGTAATCTAGAATACGCACTCAATGTATTAAAACAAGGAGAATATTCTTTAGAAAATAGATCTTTGATTGAACTAAATATAAATGGAATAACATACACAGCTCTAAATGAAGTACTGTTCTTTAGAAACACTACTAGACTTATCAATGTTCAGTTGACTCTCTCTGATATATTGGTAGACAGTTATGTCGGTGATGGATTTATAGTGGCAACTCCAACTGGTTCTACTGCTTATTCTTTGTCTTGTGGTGGTTCAATAATTAATCCAAAAACTCCTGTACTAGCATTGACGCCCGTAAATGCACATACTTTGAGATCTAGACCACTAATAGTGGGTGACCACAATATGGTACAAGTTGCTCTATCTAGCCATGCTACAGCAGACATAATAGTAGATGGTAAGGTTGTAGGTAGTATGAATTGTACTTGTCCTACAGAACTCAAATTATCTTCAAAGAAAGCTAGATTCGTAAAAATCAAAGGTTGTGACAACTTTTATACCAAACTAGCAAAAAAATTAAAGAATCCATAATTATTATGAGTAGACACTTTAGACAAGCTAAAATATTGGAAGTTATTGAAAAAACTCCAATATACACACAAGATGAAATTGCTGTATTTTTAAAAGCAAGTGGATTTAAAATTACTCAAGCTACAGTGTCAAGAGATATAAAAGATTTAGGACTTATAAAAATTCCTTATGGCGACAAGTTGAGATATACAAGAGATGTTGATAAATCAGTTATGCTCAACAAAATTAAAGATATCTTTAAAACTGCTATGGTATCGTACGAACAAGTAGGAAATACTATAGTTTTGAAGACTTTAAATGGCATGGCACACGCCGCTTCTGCAATGATTGAACAACTCAACCATTGCGGCATAGTTGGTTGCATAGCAGGGATAGATACAGTCTTTGTAATAGTAAGAGAAGTAGAAGATGGACAAGGATTAATTCAAATAATAGAACAAATAATAACTGACTAAAATATATGTTGCAAAAAATACACATACAAAATATTGCGCTCATAGATGAGTTGGAGATAGAATTTGATTCCAACTTTATTGTTATTAGTGGTGAAACAGGTGCGGGGAAGTCTATCATAGTAGATAGTCTTTTTTTGCTTTTGGGGGGAAAATATGATAAGTCTCTACTTAAGCATGACAAAACCACTGGATTTGTGGAGGGAGTATTTGACACTAATACAATTTGTAGCAAAGTTCTTATAGAATTAGGTTTTGAAGATAGTGAACAAATTATTGTTAAACGAAAATTCAATAATTCTGGAAAAAATGAAATAAAGATAAATGGGCAAAATGCAACACCTTCAATGTTAAAATCTATTACTAGTACACTCGTAGATATATATGGACAAAATCAATATTTAAGCTTCAATAAAAAATCAGAACAGTTAGATATATTGGATAGTTTTTTAGATGAAAATAGTCAACAATTAAAATTAAGAATATCCAACGAATATAAAGAATATAAGCAAATTTTGAAACAAATTCAGGATTTAGGAGATGCTTCTAAGAGACTAAGAGAGTTGGAAATGCTAAAGTTTCAAATAGATGAAATACAAAATGCTGATATAAAACAAGAAGAAGAACAACAATTAATAGACAAACGAAAAATAATTTTATCCAGTCAAAAAATAAAGAATAATTTATCATCTATATTAGAAACACTAGATAAAAATGATGATAGTATATTATCTAAACTATCATCAATCAAACCAAATATTAATTATCTAAATACTATATTAGACAATCAATCTATATTAGATAGATTGGATTCAGTTCGTTTAGAAATTATAGATATCACTGAAACTCTAGGAGATAGTTTTAAAGAGCTAGACTTTAACCCTAAAGAAATTGATGATATAGAAAAGCGTTTGGAAATCATTAGAAATATAAAACGCAAATACGGAGATTATAAACAATGTAAATTTTTTTTAAATGAATGTATAGAAAGATACAAACTCTTAGAAAATGCAGATAGTATAAATGAAAAATTACAAAAACAATGCAATTACTTGAGTGAAAATTTGTATAATTTGAGTATAAATTTATCTCAAATTCGTAGAGAAATTGCTGTACAAATTTCACAAAAAATCATTCATGAACTTGCTGAATTAGGAATGAAGGATAGCATGTTTGAAATAAAATTTGATGAAATACTTTCAAAATATAATGTAAACTTCTCACAATTAGGTTTGGATACTATAGAATTTTATCTTAGTACAAACAAAGGACATCCACTAAAGCCACTATCAAAAATTGCTTCTGGTGGAGAAATGTCTAGATTTATGTTATGTCTAAAGACTATTACATCGTCTAAATATAATATTAATACATTAATATTTGATGAGATAGATGCTGGAATAAGTGGAGTAATAGGACAAGAAGTAGCCAAGAAGTTGGCTAAGATATCTAAACATACCCAAGTAATTTGTATATCTCATCTACCACAAATAGTTAGCTTTGCTGATTACAACTTGCTAATAACCAAATCATCTAATCAAGATACTACCACAACTAAAGTTAATTATATAAAAGGTGAACAACTTATACAAGAGATAGCCCGTCTAACGGGTGGAATAAATATATCAAAACAAGCATTGGAAACGGCTAAAGAAATGAAAGAGTGGTGTGACAATTATAAACAAAGTTTATAATTTATTTCTAATTAAAATTCTATACAATACAAAAACTGCACGCCAAACATAAGTGTCGTGCAGTTTGTCAATAATGACTTAATGTTTAAAAAAAATTTATTTTAAATTATATAAGCATTAAAATTATGAAAGTCTTTCTCCAATGATAGCATTAGAAATATAATCCGCCATACTCATAGCTTCTCTCTCTATATTGTCAAATGTAGTTATACTACCTTGTGCATTATTGGAAATTAGTTGTGCTGCCTGCAATTCTGCACTTCCAAGATAATGGAACATCATTCTACGCAACTCTTGACTATCTATTTCTGGTATTAGATTTCCCATATATTCGGATAATTGGTCAGCATTATTATACCACTGCATTCTAAGCCTATCACCTTCAGCATTTCGTCTATCACGCATAGCTATAAATAGATCTCTACCTATACTATTATGTTGAGCAAATAAATCTTGAATTTGTTGTCCAGCTTGATTGCCATAATGTTTAGCATAAAAATGTCCCATATCTACAGAGTTTTGCATCAATCTTTGCGTATTAGCATTTTGTTGTCCTGTACGGTCTACAATACTATTAAGCAATATTCTATTCCAAAATATTTGTTGTGAATATAATTGTCTTACTTGACTACAAATTGAATTTTGGTCACAGTTCTCAACCAATTGAGACGGTACTGGTTGAGGTGCAGCTGGGGGTACAATTATTGGTGTTGGAAGTATAGGGGCAATAGGAGTAGGAATTGATGGCAAAGGTGTTATCGGTTGAATAGGAGTAGGTTGATTTTGCCCTGGATTAATTGGTACAATAGGCATAGGCATAGGTGTAATAGGGGTAGTAGGGGTAGTAGGGGTAGTAGGTCTAGGCTGTAAACTTTGTGTAGATGGAGTAGAGGGTGTAGATGGAAGTGATGTATTGTCAAATATCGGCCAATCTGGGTTAGGTTGATTTGATGGAGTGCTAGGTCTATCTATAGGATGTACCCTATTTGGCAATATTAGATTAGTTGTTGAGTTATCTCTTTCAAAGCTAGTATTGTTAGATTCTCTCCATGTGCTTCCTGGATTGATAAGCAATGCTGTTCCTATTTGCAAGTTGCGTGGATTCGCAGATGGATTAAGTGCCGCTATGCTTTGTACTGTAGTATGATATGTTTTAGCTAATTCATAAAATGAATCATTTGGTTTTACAATATGTAGTATACTGTTTGAGTTTGTATGATTACTATTGTTCATTATTTTTCTCCTACGGGGCTATTGATAATTATTAATACACAATATGCAACATAGTGTTTTTTTGATACAAAAATATGCAAAATTTTTATTTAATCAATAAGGTTCAACTATAGCTCACTTCTCATTGTATAATTTATAACAATTAATTCAATACTTCTATTCTTCACTATATTTGTCATATTTCTTTATATCATATACTTGTTTAAGTATTTATTATAAACTATTTTTCAATATAATAAGAGTTGATTGACAAAAATATTATTAATTTGTATACTATGATTAGGATTATCAAAATTGTAATCAAAAAACACTTTAAATCTTAATTAATAATATGACTCAATCCAATATTCAAAATCAATCAATACCAATAGTGGCAATTGTGGGAAGAGCTAATGTAGGCAAGTCAAGCTTGTTTAATAAGATTGCTGGCAAACGAATAAGTATAGTAAAAGATGAAATTGGCGTAACAAGGGATAGAATTTATACACATGCAGAATGGTGTGGTGTACATTTTGAGTTGATAGACACAGGTGGGATAGATATAAAAAACAAAGATAACATTTGGCAAACGATGTTATCACAAGCTAAGTTAGCTGTAGAATTAGCTTCAGTTATAATATTAGTTGTAGATGGAAAAGCTGGTTTGCAACAAAGTGACTTAGATGTAGCAAATTTTTTAAAGAAATCTGGCAAACCAACAGTTCTTGCAGTAAATAAAATAGATAATATAAAATATTTAGATTTAATATATGATTTTTATAGTTTAGGATTGGGACAGCCTTATGGTATAAGTTGTGAACAAATGTTGGGATTAGGTGACTTATTAGATGTAGTGCTAGAAAAATCAAAAAAAAATGAATTTCAACAAACTGAATCTATCAAAATAGCAATAGTTGGAAAACCTAACGCTGGCAAATCTAGTATAGTAAATAAACTCTTAGGATATGACAGAGTAATTGTAAATGAAGTAGCAGGGACTACTAGAGATGCTATTGACACAGAATTTCAAAAAGATGGAAAAAATTATACTATAATAGATACCGCAGGACTAAGACGAAAACGAAATATAGAAGAAGATACTATAGAATCATATGGAGTAATTAGAACAATAAGTGCCATCAAGCGAGCAAATATAGTTCTTATCGTTGTAGACGCAAGTGAAGATTTTTGCGAACAAACTGTCAAAATATGTGGTCTTGCTCATGAAGAGAAAAAACCAACTATAGTTATAATAAACAAGTGGGACTTAGTACAAAAAGATAGTTATACTATGCAAAAATTTGAGAATGATTTAAAGTCTAAACTTGCATTTATGAGTTATTTTGTACCACTCTTTATTTCGGCTAAAACAGGGCAACGCATACATGATATAATAAACTTAGTAGACAAAATAATATCAAATTCTAACAAACGAATTTCTACGAGCGTATTGAATGATATTATAGGTAGTTCAGTGGCTGCTAATCAACCATTTTCGTCAAATGGACGACGAATAAAAATTTTTTATGCTACACAGCCAGAAGCTTCTCCGCCAAAATTTATTGTATTTTGCAACGATTCTACACTTATACATGACAACTACAAGCGTTATTTAGAAAACTGTATAAGAAAAGCTGTAGACTTTAGTGGAGTACCTTTAACTGTGTATTTCAATAATTCTAAAAAAGACAATAGTTAAAAACTAAATGCAATATATATCCTTAATATATTATTTATATAATAAAAACTATTTATAAAACAACATGTAAATTGAATCAATTATTTCGTGATTTGCAATATATATGTTATAATACTTTTTAGAGAGGGTTTTTAGTGGTATATTTTATTATTATTATCATTTTATCATATTTGATAGGTAGTCTCAACAATGCATATATTATTGCCTATTTTAAGGGAATAGATTTACGAAGGCAAGGTAGTGGCAATCTTGGTACTATGAATATTACTAGAACATTAGGAAAAAAATGGGGATGGGCAACTTTAGGATTAGATGTTCTTAAATCAATAATTCCATGTATGATAGGTTGGTGGATATTGGGCGGTGAGATAGGAGTTGATGCTTCTCTTAAAAATGGTTTTTTAGGATTTGACAGTGCTGACAAAATTGGTATATTTGTAGCAGGAATATCAGTAGTTATTGGACATATATTCCCTATTTATTTCAAATTTAAAGGTGGAAAAGGAGCAGCAAGTACTATTGGGGTAATGCTTGTAGCTAATCCATTAGTTACTTTATTGTCATTTAGCATAGGATTGCTATTTATTCATATCACAAATGTAGGTAGCATAACTAGTTTTATAGTATTAGGATTTCCAATGATTGTAGAATCATTTATACAAAGATTGTACTACAACTATACTATTATACCAATACTTATATTTTGTTTATTCATGATTACATTCATTGCCCACAACAAAAATATAGTAAAATTATTTTTGTATGCTGAAAAACCTGTAGTAATTAAAAAAAAATCTACTAATTAAATATATAGCTCTGAGATATGAAACTTTAGTGTTTTGATAAATTAATTTATATATTATGTCTACCATCAAATTTTTAGAGTTAAACAAACTTATTAAAAACAAATCACTTAGTCCTTGCTACAATATCATAGGAGATGACAAATATTTGATTGGACAGGCTATTTCTATGTTTGTAAAACTTGTTCAATTGCATGATTTTAATAAATCTATACTATCAAATCCTACTATAGAAGAATTGATTGATAATTGCAATTGTTTGCCTATAGGAAGTGAATATAGACTTGTAATAGTGAATGATATTCTTATCAAAACAAAAGTTACGGCTAAAAATGTATCTCAAAATGATAAGCTCTTGTTGCAATATTTGTCCAATCCAAATTTAAGTACTATATTATTATTTGTAAATAGTCAATTTAATACAATTGTTAAAGATAAAATACAAACCATAGATTGCAGTAAACTAGATGAAAAAACATTGAACGCATGGATAATTAGAGAATGTAACAAATATAACTGTAGTATAGATGAAAATGCAATATCTTTATTTATAAAATATTGCAACAATGATTTGCAACGCATAAGATTAGAGGTTGATAAGTTGTGTGCATACAAATTTAGAGAAAATATTGAGTTACAGGATATTATAGACTTAATACATCCTGATATATCATACACAATATTTCAACTAAGTGAAGCTGTAGCTAAAAAAAATGCAAAATTAGCATTGCAAATTTTAAAATTTTGTATGCAAAGTGGTGAGGAACCTGTCTCGCTTTTGGGTTTGCTTTATTCTCATTTTAGACGCATGTTATTGGTATCTCTAAATCAAAATAATCCAAACTTAGCTCAATTGCTAGGAATAAAGGATTATCCATTGCAAATACTGAAAACTCAGTGTAAAGAATATAAAGTTGCACAAATACGAAATATTTTATCTATATTTTGGCATATAGACCAAGCATTTAGAAATGGTAAAATGCCATTAGAATGGGCTGTAGAATATTTAATCACACAAATATGTCATTCAACGATATGACAAAAGAGGAATAAAATAATGTACAATTATTCTACAATTATTCTTAATATAATTTTGTTTCCTTCAATGATATTTATTGCTATTGGACTTAAGACTTTATACAAAGGTAAAAGTCAACGATCTAAGTCTATACTATTTTTGGTTAGTGCGATTATTTTATTATCTTTAGAAGCAATCAAACAAATTTATGGAATATCTATAGGTAAATACGAATTGTGGTGGCTACCTTTTCATATATGTACTATTGCTATTATAGGGTTTGCCGTAGTTGGTTTGACAAAATTTGGACATACAATAAACAAGGCATTTTGGTATTTATCTCTATCTACTGGTTTGCTAATCAGCGTAGGAATGTTGCTAGCACCTCAACCAATAATAGGTAGTAGTGCAGACATGCTATTTGAAGGTACTGCCACTTATATAGAAATATATTCAATAATTGCACACTATTCATTTATTTTTTTATTTTCTTTAAGCATAGCACTCAAAATGTATACCCCACAATTTAAAGATATATGGTTTTCTTTATTGATATGGATAGGTTCATTAACCATTATTATTATTGCAGCCAATACAATGCAACAAAACTTTGCGATGTTCTTATCATTTTTAAATCTAGAAAAACAATTAGGAACTATCTTATTTCAAGTAATTTTGTACAGTTGTTATGTTGTATTTTATCTCTTAGGTGCATTTGGATTGTATGGTATACACTTAATTAAAACAAAATTATCTATTTTTGAAATTGAAAATAACGCTATAACAAGACAGTAAAGTTGAAAAATTATCTAATTACTAGAAATTGATACAATAATAAGGATAAACAAATGAAACGATTCTTTACAAGTGAAAGTGTAACAGAGGGACATCCTGACAAAATTTGTGACAGTGTTGCAGATAGTATTTTGGATGCCGTATTGGCTCAAGATAGTAATG
Organism: Bacillota bacterium; assembly: GCA_009787385.1. Classification (GTDB taxonomy): domain Bacteria; phylum Bacillota; class Clostridia; order Christensenellales; family Pumilibacteraceae; genus WRGC01. The sequence continues at coordinate 21,387 of WRGC01000017.1, read as the reverse complement.
CACGGGTTGCATGTGAAGTTGTCGTAACCACTGATTTTATGCTAATAATGGGAGAAATTAGTACTACAGCAACAGTAGACTATGCACAAGTTGCAAGAGATAGGATAAGGGAAATAGGATATAATAACAATGATTTAGGTTTTAATTGTGATACTTTGGAAATACAAGTTAAGCTACACACTCAAAGCCCCGATATAGCAATGGGCATAACGCAAGGGAACAATATAGGTGCGGGTGATCAAGGTATGATGTTTGGTTATGCTTGTGTAGAAAATAAACAATATATGCCACTAAGTTTGTCACTAGCTCACGAACTAGCTAGGCAACTAACAAAAGTTCGTAAAAATGATACATTATCATATCTTAGACCAGATGGTAAAACTCAAGTGACTGTTGAATATAGTTTTGGAAAACCTAAAAGAGTTGATACTGTAATTCTATCTGCTCAACACGACAAAAATGTTAAACAAGATGATTTAAAAAGGGATATTAAGAAATTTGTTATAGAACCTATACTTGGCAATTGGATTGATAATGATAGTAAAATATTGATTAATACCACAGGGCAATTTATAATAGGAGGACCACATGGTGATAGTGGACTTACAGGTAGAAAACTTATTGTAGATACTTATGGTGGACATTGTGCACATGGTGGTGGGGCTTTTAGTGGTAAAGATTGTACTAAAGTAGATAGAAGTGCGGCATATATGGCAAGATATATATGCAAAAATCTAGTAGCAGCAGGAGTTGCATTGAAATGTGAACTTCAAATAAGCTATGCAATAGGAGTATCACAACCTATATCAGTATACTGCAACTCATTTGGTACAGGAAAGCTTAGTGACAAAGTAATAGGTGATCTAGTCCTACAATTATTTGATCTAAGTCCACAGGCTATTATTCAAAAATTAGACTTAAGAAAGCCTATATATGCACAGACTGCCGTATATGGACACTTTGGAATAGAAAATGTTCCTTGGGAAAGACTAGATTGTGTTGACTTAATTAGAAGAACTATGCCATATGCATAGAATATAACAAATTTTAAAAAGTAATAAATATAAAATATCTAAAATTATTATGAAAAATACTGACAATATTACCTTAGAAGATTTACAGGTTAATAAACTGTATATTTATCAGGATAGTACTCAGTTCAAATTTGGTAGTGATAGTGTATTGTTGGCAAACTTTGTCAAATCTAATAATAAAAACATAGTATTGGATATTGGTAGTGGTTCTGGAATAATTCCAATATTGCTAGCTGGAAAGCTAGGTTTCCAAAATATATATGGCGTTGAAATAAACAAAAATATTGCAGAATTGTCTTGCCGTAGTATAGTATTAAATAATTTGCAAGATAAAATACAAATTATTAATGCCCCAATTCAAAATATAAAACATTATCTATGCAATGGAATATGCAAAGTAGTTACTTGCAATCCACCGTACAATCAAGTAGGACGAGGTGATACTAGTCAAAATTTAAATATATCCAAAGCTAGATTTGAAGACACACTATCCTTGCAAGAAGTACTTAAAGCTGCCAATTATTTGTTAAGTACAGGTGGAAAATTTTATATGATTCATCAAGTTTATAGAATGGCAGAAATTATGCATGAATGTATTCAAAATAAGCTACAACCTAAAATAATTAAATTAATAGACAAAAAAAGATTTTTGATACAATGTACAAAAGATGGCAAAGTAGGTTTGTTAATCATTTAGCCATGCTAATCCAATTAATATAATATTAAACTTAATATTATATTTTACGATGCTACATGTTAGAAAATGCAATCAACAATATAAAATATTATGCAACTGGCAAATCTGTGGCTATAAGCGTAAGTGGTGGTAGTGATAGCATGTGTCTTCTATCACTTTTTTCAATTTACAAACCTTTGTTAAAAGATATAGTAGTACTTACATTTGACCATCAAATTAGAGAATATTCACAATTTGAAACAGAATTTGTAAAAAAATATTGTGAAATACACAATATTGATTGTAGAGTATATAAATGTGATATACCAAATATTACACTGCAAAGTGGCAATAGTATAGAAGTAGAAGCAAGATTGTGGAGACAAAAAATTTATCATGATGTGTTACAACAAGTAGATATGATTGCCTTAGGACATCACAGAGATGATCAAATTGAAACCGTATTATTTAGAATTTTTAGAGGTACAGGTATAAAAGGTCTTAGTGGAATGAATATTTTTAGTACACAAAAACTATTTAGACCAATGTTGAATACTACAAAACTAGAAATAAATGAATATATTAAAAACAATAATCTTGTACATGTGGTAGATAAATCTAACATAGATAATAAATATGATAGAAATTTTTTAAGAAATCAAATTTTGCCAATATTAAAGTCTAGATGGGATACAAGCAATATTGCAAATTTAGCAGAATCTGCCCAAAGTATACAAAAATATCTTGACTATAATATAGATAAAACTAAAATAATTAGACAAGATGGTAGCGTTTTAATATATATAGAGTGTTTGTATCAACCACTCTATAGCGAATATATCGCTCATGCATTAGAAACATTTGAAATAAAGAGAAAAAGGCAATTTGTATTAGATATTATGGAGTTGACAAATTGTCAAACAGGCAAGTATAAATACTTAAAAGATGGCGTAATTGCTATTAGAGAATATCAATTTATAAGACTGTATAAAGAATCTAATGTAAACAACAACATCTCAGTACCATATGTGGGAATATCTCAATATCAATTGGGAGCAATACACTTTGAATTAACCAATTCATCAATAATTGACATTAAATCAGATTTAGTATTTGATGCATGCAAAATACCTTCAAGTGCGGTGTTTAGATATAAGCGACAAGGGGATATATTTAAACAGTTTGGCGGATATACAAAGCCATTAAAAAAATATTTGATAGACAAAAAAATTTCTAAAGTAAAAAGAAATGAACTTTTGCTTTTAGCAGACAACAACAATATATTGCTAATTGTAGGATTAGCAATTGCTGATTCTATAAAGTGCGATACAAATACTAAGAATTTTGTAAAAATACAATGTATCAAAAAATAATAAGACATACAACTAAACCCAACTACTCCTATATAGTTCTAGGTTATCCATATCAACCTTATAATGATTGTGGATTAGATGCATACTATTTGGCTACGCAAGATATGTACAAAGCTTGCAAAAAAATTCAACAAAACTTGAGAGAAAAGGGAGTAATTGCACAAATTGTAAACAATATATCTTTGCGTGACTTGAGTTTTAAAAGTGGTTTAACAACTATTTTAGGTATCAATCAAATGGCTATGCGTGATGACTGTGGTAGCTATATAGTGTTGGCTGCAATAGAAACAGATGATTTTGATATTTTAGCACAAGCAACAGATAGATATGTGACAAGTATAGATAAATGTGTTGATTGTGGAAAATGCGTAGAAGTATGTCCAACTAAAGCATTAGGATACAATGGAGAATTTTATCCTAAAAAATGTTTGAGAAGCTATCAATGTGGCGACCCAATGCCTTTATATATTGCTGAATTGATGGGAAAAAAATTTCTGGGTTGCAACATATGTCAAGAAGTTTGCCCACACAATATCAATATATGTAAAATAGATGCACCGCAATTAGTACAAACTGCATTATATAATTCTATTCATACTATTAAACCATTCAAAGAGTTAATTGGCGCAAACTATGCCAGAACAAAATATCTAAAAGCCAATTCAATTGTATATTCAGCACATACTGGAAATTTAGAAGCAATACCAAAACTACAACAATTAACCAATGATTATATGTATGGAGAATTGGCTAGATGGGCAATTAAAAAGTTGGAAAACATAATTTAATAATACAACTCTATCATTTCAATAATATGTGGTATGACGAAATAATGCCAATAACTATTTTTGCAAAAAATGCTTAATTCGCTTGTATAAACTTTACATATATGTTATACTCTTTCTAAGTTAATTTACAGTCCAAAATTTAGGATTGTAGAGTAGTGCAATATTTGCACTCTCCTTGCTTATTTCAACTAATTAGATAAGCCTAAAGACCATAAGGAGGTTTTTTTGAAAAATAAAATTGCTACTGATGTAGTTAAAAACAAGTATGAGATTTTGTTTATTATAAAATCTGGTACAACTGAGGCTACTAGAGAAAAGTCTATTGCTAAGTTTGAAAAACTTATAGAAAAAGCGGGCGGCACAATAGATTTGGTAGATAAGTGGGGTAATCGTAGATTTAGTTATCCAATAGATTACAAAATAGATGGATTTTATGTCTTGATATACTTTACGGGTGTTGCTAGCATACCAAAGGAACTTGAAAGAGTTATGTTGATATCAGATGAAGTAGTACGCTTTATGATAATCAATCGAAATGGACTAGGAGAACCTATACCAAAACGAAAAATTGTAGAAAATAATGCAATTACCAAAAAAGAAGAAGATAATACAATTCAAGATGCATCATTTGTGCAACCTACTACTGAAGAAGTAGCAGGGCAAGAAATGCAATTAGAAATTGAGAATACAATAGACAAAGCATAATAGCTTTAGATTTTGGAGAATAATATGAATAAAATAATTTTAGTTGGCAATTTAACTAGAGACCCTGAGATTTCTGTAGTTGGTAATGAAGGTGTAAGTGTTTGCCGTTTTGGCATAGCTGTAAATAATCAGTTTGGAAGTGAAAAAAGTCAAGCTAACTTCTTCACTATTGTGACTTGGAGAGGTCTAGCAGAAAATTGTGCAAAATATCTAGTCAAGGGAAACAAAGTTGCTGTATCAGGTAGAGTGGAAATTAGAGAATTAGACAAAGATGGTGTTAGGCGTGTTTTTGTAGATGTACAAGCTGATGAAGTAGAGTTCTTGACACCTCGTAGTCAACAAGCAGAAGGGTATGAACCTAGAAATATTTCTACTAGCAACAATAATAGACAAAGAGTAGATAGCATGCAACAAAACGATGATGATAATCTTCCGTTTTAGTTGGTGTTAATAAGGAGCAATCTTGGATAAGAATAAATCATCTAGAAATAATCCAAATGACAAAAATTTGGATGACAAAAATAAAAAATTAGTAAAAAGACCACAAAAACGCAAAGTTTGTCTTTATTGCGCTGATAAATCTATGGTATCTAATGATATAGATTATAAGGATATAATGAAGCTAAAAAAATATCTTACAGAGAAAGGCAAAATTCATCCTCGTCGTACTAGTGGAACTTGTGCAAAACATCAAAGAGAGTTGACAGTAGCAATAAAAAGGGCTAGAATAATGGCATTATTGCCATTCAAAGCAGAGTAAATATTCTAATAAAGGGGAAATATTAACAAAATGGGAATACCAAATTTTATAGCATCAGGTACTACACCTGAATGGGTAGTGAGTAGTTTTCCTATTATTAGGATAATATTAATAATTGCTATGGTCTTAGCTTCTGTTGTAATGATCTTTTGTATACTTATGCAACCATCAAATGAAGGTGGAATGGGAGCATTGAGTGGTGAAACAGATACTTATTTTTCTAAACACAAACAAAAAACATTACAAGGTACACTTAGACGACTAACTATTGTTTTGTCAAGTGCAATATTTGTAATGTCCGTAGCATTTTTTGTCAGTATACAAATTTATTCTGGATATATAGGACAATAGATAATATAAAATAAAAGACATACCATACAAATTGAGTATGTCTTTTATTTTGCTTTAGTATAAAAACTATTATTAAGACAAATACTTTTTATATATTTAGGAGTCTTCCATGAAAAAAATAAAAGTTGTATTTGCAGGAATAATATCATCATTACTAATCTTAAGTATCTTAGCTATTAGTTTATCTCAGAGCTTTGCGTTAGTAGCAGCACCAATAACAGAAGAAGCTTTGTCAAAAAATGCTAAAGCGGCTACTCTTATAGACTTTGATACAGGGACTGTAGTATTTGAAAAAAATGTAAATGACAAGTATCCAATTGCTAGCATGGTTAAAATTATGACCTTGTTGTTGATTATGGAAAATATAGAAGCAGGAGTACTATCGCCAAATACAGAAATTCCAATTAGCGAAAATGCATCTAGTATGGGTGGTAGTCAAGCTTTTTTAGATGCAAACACAACATATAAGGCAGGGGAACTTATTAAGAGTATTGTAGTAGCCTCAGCCAATGATTCTTGCGTAGCGATGGCAGAACATATTGCAGGAACTGTAGATGGGTTTGTCCTTAGAATGAATGATAAAGCGAAAGCTTTGGGAATGGAAAACTCAAATTTCGTGAATTGTACAGGATTGCCAGCACCAAATGGATATAGTACAGCTAAAGATGTAAGTATTATGATGAGAGCTTTGTTGAGACACCAATTATTCTTTGACTATGCTAGTGTATGGACATTTGACTTTGCACACAATAGTGGTAGGACTACTACACTTACCAACACAAACAAACTCATAAACGCTTATAAAGGTTGTGATGGAGGAAAGACAGGATTTACTCAAGAAGCAAGATATTGCCTTGCAGCTACCGCCAAACGAGGAAATACAAGACTAATAGCTGTAGTTATAGGTGAAAATGATAGCAAAGTTAGAAACTTTGAAATCTCTAATTTACTAAATCATGGATTTGGTAATTATGAAACTAGGCAATTTGTTTTCAAAGATATTCCACTTCAAGAATTTGTAGTACAGAGAGCAAGAAACCCTATTTTAGCAATAGCTCCTAAAGATGATTATTTTTATTTTTCACAAAAGACAATAAAACCTAAAATTGACCATAACATAACAATCAATAAAGACAAAGCTCCTATACTAAAAGGAGAAATAGTTGGTACACTTACACTTAGCAAAGATGGAAAACATCTAAAACAAATAGACATGGTTGCAACAATAAATATAGATGAAGTTCAATTTGTGGATATTTTACAACAAATTGCTGAAAAATGGTAATCTTTAATTTGTAATTGACATACTGAAAAACAACACATTATTACACGATGTGTTGTTTTTATATTTTTATAACTTATATTTCTTTAATATATTAAATATTAGTTAGTTTATTATTCTATTGTCTTTACCATCAAAATGAAATGCAAAACAAAGAGAGCTATCATACAGTCTACTTGCTATACGCATACCATACCTATATTCTATTCCAGATTTATCTAAGTTAGTAGTAATTAAAATATGTTTTTTATTAGACAATCTTTGACTAATTACCAAATATAAATACTCTAAAGTTATGTTTTTAAACATACTTTCAGTACCTAAATCATCTATAATTAACATATCACAATCCACAAATGGAGTGAAGTATTGGTCTTGTGTATCATCAAATGTAGTATGATATTTGGTCATAGATTGTACAAATTGCATAGCACTTACATATACAACACTAGCACTTTGTTCTATCAATCTATTGGCTATACACGCTGACAAATATGTTTTTCCTGTACCTGTATTTCCTGATAATACTAAACTACTATATCTAGTATTAGGAAACTTTTGACAAAATCCTAAAAGTCTTTCTATTAATGTTTTAATAATCTCAGGATTGCTATAAAATTCTAGCTTTAGTTTATCAAAAGTACAGCTTTTGAGATAACTATGTTGTGACCAAAATTTGTTAGCAGAAATTAGCTTTATACACTGACAAATCATACCATTATGAAATCCTGTATCATCACACAATGTACAATCAACTATTGGATTTAATAATTTAGATTCTATATCTAAATTATTTAAAATTTGAGTTTTTAATATATCAAATTTAGTGATATTTTCAGTATCACCATTCAATATTGCTTTTCTTAATTCTAATTCATTTTGATAAAATTGTGGATTTTCCAACAAACTTTGGTACAAATTTCGTGCTATTGCCAATTGTTGATTTTTTTTTGCAATCTTATCTTTTATTATTTGCTTATAATCGTTCATTAATTATATAAAATTATCTCATCACATCTCATCAGCATTCAAACTATCAAACAATGCATTTAATTGTTGTGATGTAAGAAGAGTAGTAGGTTGTGAATTTTGTATAGCTTGTTCTAATGGTTTTTTTATTGACTTATTTTGAGTTTTCTTTGCAATTTCCTTGGCAGATTCTACTGTAGTTATTCCCTTATTTTTCCAATCTGCCAAAATTGCGTTGATATATGGCATAGGATTGGCAGTAGACTTAGCTAATGATGCAGCATAAATTACAACTTCAATTGGTAAAAGCCAATTAATCGTCCATGTCCTATAAAATACCCTATCTCTAGCATTTACAATACGGTCTTGCCCCGCTTGCTCTAGTACCATCTTTATTTCATTATCTGTTTGTGTGATACCTTGCATGTAGTTGGCTATATTATTGGTATTAACAAGTCCCAACTTATAAAACTGTCGTATCGTTTGATCCAAATTGTCTATAGTTTTTAAATTTTTTTTAAAACAATAGCTTGCAATTTGAAGCAAACTATCCCTATCAAATCCTAAATCCAACCATTGCGGAATATAATTCTCTACAAAATATCCAAGATTGTCATGAAATTGCCCCAAGTTGTGATATATCTCTCTAGCCAAAGATATCATATCATCAACATGAATTTCATAATCATCTATCTCTTCAATGCTAATTTTGTTAAGAGACTTGTACTTGGTTAGTTGTATATCTAATTTGTCCATTCCTATAGCATATACACTATCCCGTTTTTTAGATTTAAGTTTTTTTGCAACAAATACAATCGTATCTAATTTAAAATCAAACTTCTTTGTCCATTTAAGATACAAAGCCTTATCTTCGTGATCTACACTTCTCTTAAGTTTTAATGCTTTAAATATTTGTAAAATATCATTTTCATAAAGCTTAAGTTCGTTTAGATGTTCGTTAACAGCATCAAATGTTAGTATACCATCTCTAGCCAAATTTCTTGCTACTGTTAAAATATACTTAAAACCTATTTCTATTCCTTTAAGTCTCACACAATAACTAATAATACTCAACATTGCCTCAGGCTGCATATGCAAATTTTCAATAGCACTATAATATTCCAAATACTCATTTTGCATAATTTGCCTTGATGGCAACATATGCTGAAGTTGCTTGTTGAAGTCAGCATACTTATCTTTGTTAAATTTCTTACGATAATTAGTACTACTATCCTTAATAGGCAAATACTCTACACTAATTGGAACGGTAGGAAGTACATTAATCAATCCTTGCTCTTGCCAATAATCGTATGCAGACAAAATTGTCTGTGTATCAACAGATAGCCTTTTAGCAATTTTTTCTAAACTATTGTCATGTTCTATATTGTGACTACACAATGCCAACCCATATAAGTATACCTTGAGAAAATTCTCAGGGGAATGTGGCATATATTCTTCTATAAACAATATGTCTAAAGAAACTCTTAAATCTATTGCTCTTTGTGGTGAAAGTTTTGCAAACATATGTTGTAATAAATGATTAATTCTATATTGATATATAATTTTAACAATAATCAATTTACAAATATTTGAGATATACAAATATAAAGATTATATTGACTTTTATTATTAAATCATATATTATATATTAAATATACAACAAATGTTATTTTTAGTCAAATAGTAAAAGAATTGAAAATTTCGTATTTTTGTACAAATTTTTGTATAAAAATAATCACTAAAAAGTAGGTTAAAAATGAATACAATTATTAAATGCCCTCATTGTGGCTCTACATTAGATGACAACATTTTATCCCAACTTACTGATCACAAAACCGAACTTGCAATACAAAGAGCTTTGCAACAAAAAAATGATGAGCTTAAATTGAGAGAACAAGAGTTGCAGGCTACATACAAAACTCAACTAGAACAAGAGAGAAGTCTGGCAATAGCAAATGCTAGATTAACTACAACTGAAGAACTTAATAAATCCCAATTAGATATAGAAAGATTGAAAAGAGAGATAGACGAAGAAAGAAAAAGACGCCAGCAAGAAATGGAGACTTGGGCTAATCAACAAAAAGCTATAATAAGAGAAAAAGAGTTGGAAAAAGAAAATGAAAAGCAAGAAGCATTAGCAAAAACTCAACTAGAATTGGAAAAGCTAAAAGAAAAACTAGAACAAATAAACGAATTACACCAAAAAGATCAACAAAATCTAAAATTAGAATTGGAAAGACAAGAGCAAGAAAAAATTTTGAAGTTGACACAGTCAAAAGAACAACAAACTGAACAAATAAAACAAGATTTTATAAAAGAAAAAACAGCACTAGAATATGAATTGCAAAGAAAGACAGAGCAATTAGAGCAAGAAAAAAATTTCAAGTCCAAACTAAGCGTAAAATTGAGAGGTGAAGACTTAGAACAACATTGTCAATTAGAATTTGATCTTCATAGAGCACAATTTCCATATGCAGAATTTTTTAAAGATAACAAAGTAGTTGATGGTGCAAAAGGTGATTTTGTATATAGAGACTTTACTGATGCTACTAAACAAGTTGAGATATTATCTATTATGTTTGAAATGAAAAATCAAAATAGAGATAGTGTCACAAAGCAAACTAACAAACAATTTTTGGATAAATTAGACAAAGATAGACTACGCAAAAAATGTGAATATGCAGTATTAGTAACCATGCTAGAAGAGGATAATCCGCTATATGACAGTGGCATAGTCAAGTCTTATGACTATGAAAAAATGTATATAATTAGACCTGTTCACTTTATTACTCTAATAAATATGCTAAAGGATGTTGCATTAAATTTGTCACATCAAAAGCAAGAGTTGATGGTGATAAAAAATCAAAATATAGAATTGGTTGAGCTTGAAAAGAGATTAGATGAATTTAAAGAAGGATTTAATCGCAATTACAACCTAGCTGACACGCAATTTAATAAGGCCATAACAGAGATTGACAAGTCTATAGAAGCATTAGAAAAAACAAAACAACAACTATTGAGTTCAACAAAAAATCTAGGATTGGCTTCTAAAAAAACAGAAGGTTTGGATATAAAAAAATTGACTAAAAAACTACCAAAAGTACAAGAAATTCTAGAGGAACAAAAATTGCAACAAGCACATGCTAATATGCCAACAAGTGACAATCCAAGCGAATGGATATAGTTTTAATTTAGTCCAAATCTTAAATTATATAAGATAAATATTTTTAATAAAATTTTTATGGCAACTAAAAAACATATGTTTTTTAGTTGCCAATTTTTAAATATAGGAGTATACTAATAAAAGTTGTTAGAAGTAGGTACACAGTATATTTTGATAGATATAATATACTTGCTTGTTGCAACTTTTGTGCTATTTAGCACATAATATAAAAATAAGATAATGTACTATTATGTTCAATCTCATATCACAAATTAATATGTTAGCAATAGAGCTACCAGAAATTGCTCCTAAAGTTCTGTGGGAATTTTGGGGGTTTGGCTTTACCGAAACTATGCTTAGTGGTTTAGTCACAGTGGTAGTATTGATAGTTATTGCAATAATTATCAGAGTATTTGCAATACCAAAATGGAAAAGTGATTATTCTAAATGTAGTGGTTTACAGCTTATTGTGTGTGGGCTAGTAGAAGGAGTAGACGACAATCTAGAGCCATCAGTATATGTGCATACTCACGGACGCAACCAATTCTTAAGTTTTTGGTATTTTGCTGTCGTGTGTTTTATATTTTTTGGCACTATGATAGAAGTATTTTCGTTGCGACCACCAACTTCTAGCTTGTCTATGACAATAGCTTTTGCTCTATTTACATTTTTATTTATTCATGTTTTGGGTATTAAAGAAGCCAAAAAACACAATAGATTGAAACAAAGATTGCTAAGATATGCAAATCCTATCAACATTATAACTGATGCCGTAGTACCTATTAGTATGTCATTGAGACTATTTATTAGTGTATTATCGGGATTTATAATAATGGACTTGGTATACTTAATACCGTTCCCAATAGCTTATCCTGCCATTGGCAATATCATGTTTACACTATTTCATGCCGTAATACAAAGCTATGTCTTCTTTATCTTATCTGCAAGTTTTATATCTGAGGCAATAGAATAATAGAAAGCATATAGTTAAGAATAAAAGTGTAATTAGTTTTTAATATTATATAAATTTAAAGGAAATTATATGGAATTTTTTAATACAATATTATCAGTAGTACTCCACATGGCTTCGGATGGCGCAAACGCAGTACTCAATCTTGCACCAATTGGAGCAGGTATTGCCGTTTTTACAGGTATTGGAGCAGGACTTGGTATAGGTTATGCTACAGGTAAAGCAGTAGAGGCTACCGCAAGACAACCCGAAGCTGCTGGGAAAATTAGGACAATACTATTATTGGGACTTGCATTTGCAGAGACTACAGCAATTTATGGTGTATTTATAGGTATAATGCTAATATTCTTTTAAGCAATAGATATTACAAAATTATCTAATATTAAATAACATCTATAAGGAAATAAAAGTGAATATTATATTTTTACAAACATTTATAGCAACCAATGATAGTCTTCCTAACAAGTTGGGAATATCTTGGCAAGAAATTTTGTTTCATGCAATATCGCTAGTTGTATTGGTTGCAGTTTTGTGGTTTTTGTTGTATAAACCTGTCAAAAAAATAATTGCTGAAAGGCGGGCAAAATTGGATGAAGTGTTTTTAACTAACCAAAAACTAAAAGCAGAATCAGAAAAGCTAAAAGTTGAAACCGAAGAGCTTTTGATAAAAGCAAAACAAGATGCATTGTCAGTGGCTACTCAAGCTACCGTAAATGCCGAAGAAAAAGCTAAATTGATCTTGCAACAAGCAGAACAAAAAGCGGCTGCAATAGTCAGTATAGCACATAAAGAATCTATGGTAGAAGTTACTAGAATGCAAAATGAACTAAAAGAGAATGCAGCTGACATGATAATAAACCTTGCAGGCAAACTAATTGGTAAAGAAATAACTTCTACTGACAATGAAAAGTTTATTGAAGAATGTCTCTCTTCGTGGGAAGATAGTTAGATATTATCTTTGTTTAGAGCCTAAAAATAGTGTTAATTGTATATTTGTTAAAATATAATTATTTTAACATTGTTGTCTTTATTACTTTTGGAGAGCAAAATTATTATGATAAAAAAGCATGCTGTAAAGATAGTTATTACTCAAAAACTGTCTCAAAAAATTCAAAAAAAAGTAGAAGATTTTTTTAATAAAAAACATCCTGACGAAAGCATAGAGTTTGAATATGAAATTGATAATAGTATATTAGGTGGAATACTTATTATTGATGGAGCTAAATACTACGATGGTACTATCAAACATCAACTAATTGAATTGAGAAAAAGCATAAAGTAATAATTATACAAGACGAGATTGCTCGTCTTTTTTCCAAAAAACTATATTGCCTATAAAATAATTCTAAAATCTATCTATTATGAAAGATAAAAAAAATAACAATCTAAGTCTTGATTGCGATAACAAAAATCCAACAAAAAAAACACTATGTTCGCTAACTTCTCAAAGTCTTATACAAGAAATTAGTAAGAGTGTAAACAACTTCAAAAAAAGCTATAGTAGACAAGAAGTAGGGCGAGTAGTCTTTAGTGGTGATGGTGTTGTGCATATTGAAGGACTTCAACATTGCAAATATGGCGAACTTCTGGAGATAGATGGACATCTTAAGGCAATAGCACTAAGTATTAAAGAAGATCAAATTGGAGCTATTGTTTTAGCTGAAGAAAATCTAGTTTCACATGGAGCGTTAGTGCATGCTACCGGTAGTATAGTAGAAGTCCCAGTAGGCACTCAATTGTTGGGCAGAGTAGTAGACCCCCTAGGAAATCCTTTGGACGGATTGACTTCACTAGATACAAATAAGACTAGACCTATAGAGACATCTGCACCACAAATTATAGATCGTTCTAAAGTTAATACTCCACTCAATACAGGAATAATGTATATAGATAGCATGATACCAATTGGGAGAGGGCAAAGACAACTTATATTGGGCGACCGTCACACGGGCAAAACTAGTATTGCAATTGACACTATACTCAATCAAAAAGGTAAGGGAGTTTTGTGCGTATATGTGGCAATTGGACAAAAAGCTACTTCTGTAAGTTGGATAATGCATTTATTGCTAGAAGCAGGTGCTATGGAGTATACTACCATTGTATGTAGCACAGCAAGTGACAGTGCCCCTATACAGTACATTGCTCCATATGCTGGGTGTGCTATTGCAGAAGAATTCATGTATAGTGGCAAAGATGTATTGATTGTATACGATGATCTTACAAAACATGCTGTAGCATACCGTAGTATGAGTTTGTTGTTAAAACGCCCTGCTGGTAGAGAGACTTATCCAGGAGATGTGTTTTATTTGCATTCACGCTTACTAGAAAGAGCTGCAAAGTTGTCTAAAGAACTCGGTGGTGGGAGTATGACTGCATTGCCTATTATTGAAACATTATCCAATAATTTGTCATTTATTCCTTCTAATGTCGTCTCAATAACTGATGGTCAAATAATGCTAGACCCTGAATTGTTTAATGCTGGACTCTTACCAGCTATTAATGCCGGATTGTCTGTATCTAGAGTAGGTAGCTCAGCTCAAATATCTGCCATGAAAAAAGTTAGTGGAAAATTGAGATTGGACTTAACTCAATACAAAGAAAATGAAATATTTGCAAAATTTTCTGCTGACCTAGATATTCATACAAAAATAATATTAGAAAATGGTAAAGCTTTGGTAGAATTATTAAAGCAAGATTTGCACAATACCTTAGAAGTAGAAAAACAAGTTTGTCTTTTGTATCTCAATCTCAAAGGTATGCTCAAAGAAATTCCACTGCATAGGCTACAAGCTTTCAAACGAGACTTTTTGCAATTTTTGGATACTAGTTTTGCAGATGTACTAAAGTCTATAAGAGAAGAAAAAGAAATAAGTTTTGATAGTAGTCTAAAACTTGATGAAGCAGTGAAAAGATATCTAGAATATTATTTTGAAAAATAAATAAAATATCTATATTGTAATTGTGTAAATTTATTATATTTATCAAAGTATAACAACTATTTAATTCTCAATTTCTAACTTTCAACAAATTGTTATGGAAACCAACAACGCTCAAGCCCAAAAGACAAAACAACGCATTAAGGCTCTACAAGACACTATAAAAATTACTAAAGCACTAGATAGTATTAGTTTGGTAAAAATGCGTAAAGCTACAAGTACTCTAAAAAAAAATAAAGTATACTTTGACAGAATACAAGAATCTGTACAAGATATGGTAAATTATACAAAGGATAATTTGAATCCATACTTAGTACAAAAGCAAAATGGCAAACATGTATTTTTGGTTATAGCAGGTGATAAGGGATTTTGTGGAGCTTACAACCATACTCTATGCAAATATACTTTGGATATACTATCTAAATATAATCCTGAAGACATAATACTGTACTGTGTAGGGTACAAACTAATAGAATTTTGTGAACGCAACAATTTAGCTTTTATTAAAGACTTTGTATATTCATCTAATATTAATTCTAATATTGACGCTCAAGCAATAGCTATACAAATGCATAGTTTGTATATTAGTGGAGAAATTTCTACAATAAATATTATATATACTCAATTGCAAGGTGGAACACTTTCAAAACCATATATGATACAAGCATTGCCTATTATACCAACCAAGCCCTCTCAAATTGCCACTAACCAACAAATAATAGAAGACGAAGAGTTTTTTAAAGATGTTGTTTATGAACCTTCTATAGAAAAAGTTTTGGATAGTCTAATAGATCAATACCTAAATGGTATAATATTTGGAGCATTAGTACACAGTCAAGTAGCAGAACATACTAGTAGATGTATGGCTATGGGAAATGCCACAGACAATGCTCAAGAAATTTTAGAAAAAGTTAAATCTAGACGAAATCAAGGTTGATATATTTATGATTAATAGTCAAGACAACAATATACTAGCTTCTCCACACAAAGGAAAAGTCTCAGCAATAGTAGGTCCAGTAGTTGATGTACAATTTGGTGGCACATATATGCCACACATATATGAAAAACTACTAGTCAAGATGGATTCTACGACATATGTGTCACTAGAAGTCGTAGCACACTTGCCAGGCAACATTGCTAGGACTGTAGCTTTGCAAGCAACTGAAGGCATGAGTAGAGACATGACAGTATTAGCTAGTGGAAATCCACTCAAAATGCCTGTAGGGCAAGGGGTACTTGGACGAGTTATGAATGTCTTAGGACAACCTATAGACGGCAAAGGACCTATTTGTACTGACGATGAATGGTCTATATATAGACCATCACCACAGTTGTACGAACAAGCTTTTTCTAGCAAGGCTATTACTACAGGTATCAAAACTATTGACTTATTGTCACCATACTTGCGAGGTGGAAAAATAGGATTGTTTGGTGGTGCGGGCGTAGGTAAGACTACTCTTATTATGGAACTTATTGCAAATATTGCTAAAGCACACAATGGTTATAGTGTATTTACAGGTGTTGGAGAAAGAAGTAGAGAAGGGCAAGAACTTATAGAAGAAATGCACAGTAGTGGGGTTATAGACAAAGCAGCATTAGTCTTTGGACAAATGAACGAACCACCAGGTGCTAGAATGCGTGTAGCATTAGCAGGTCTCACTGTTGCAGAATACTTTAGAGATGTTTGCAATCAAGATGTGCTTTTGTTGGTTGACAATATATATAGGTTTGTTCAAGCAGGAAGTGAGGTATCATCATTGCTTGGTAGGATGTCAAGTGAAGTTGGATATCAACCAACTTTAGCTAGTGAAGTTGGATACTTTCAAGAACGAATTACAAGTACAAAAAATGGTGCAATTACATCGGTACAAGCTGTATTTGTACCATCAGATGACTTCAATGACCCTGCTCCTGCTTCTATATTCACACATTTAGATGGGACTACTGTTCTTTCTAGACAATTAGTAGAGCAAGGTATTTATCCTGCAATTGACCCACTACAATCTAGTTCTCTCATACTTGATCCCAAAATTGTGGGTGATGAACACTACAACACAGCAATTAGAGTAAAAGAATGTCTACAACGCTCCAAAGAATTGCAAGACATTATTGCAATATTAGGCTTAGACGAACTAAGTGAAGAAGATCGCAATATTGTAATTAGAACACGAAAAATCCAAAGATTCTTTAGTCAACCATTCTTTGTATCTACAGTATTTACGGGGTTAGAAGGTAGGTTTGTTGATACCAAGACTACAGTAGAATCATTTAAAGAAATACTAGATGGCAAAGTAGATCATCTTAGAGAATCTGCATTTTATATGGTAGGAGATCTAGATGAAGTTAAGTCAAAAGCTAGTAAAAGTTAATTATGGAAAATAGTTTTTTGTTACAAATTACTACACCATCACATACATTTTTTGATGATATGGTAGAAAGTGTTACAGTCACAACAATGCAGGGTGAGCTTGGAGTTTTGTATGGACTAGCTCCTATAGTAAGTATAATAAAATCAGGTCCCCTAACAATAAAATCCAACAATAAATATATGAAAGCTATTACAGGCGATGGATTTATCAAAGTACGCAACAATAAAGTTGAAATACTTTGCAACAAGTGCCTATGGGAACATGAAATAGAAGAAGAGGCTGCACCTTATGACCATGATAAAGAACTTCAAAAACGAAAACAATCTATAGAAGAACACAACAAGACCAAAACAAATTTGATGAAAGGACTAACTAATAAGTAGTAGATAAACTCTACTATTTATTAGTCTTTACAGATATTTACAACTCATAAAGTATAGCTTATACTTTACAATTTATTAATGAAACAGTATAATTTATTGTATAATTACGACAAATTATACTGTTTTATTTTTTATTTACTTAATATACTTTAAAGAGTTTTAATAATATGAATGAGTTTTACAATTGGTTAAAAGATGTTGATGGCAAGTCTAAATCAACTTGCAATGGTTATACTATTGCAATAAAAAAGGTATTAAACGAAGAAAGTATAGATATAGATGAGCTAAAATTACAAATTTTAAAATTAATTCCAATATACTCAAAAGTGGAACAAAAGAGCAATTGGGTAGTCAAGGACATAATACCGTAATATGTGCTATGAAAAAATTTGAATCATTTTGCAGAGATACTGATGGCACAATAGATACAGATATAATTCATAAATCAAGAAAATATATTTGCCAAAATGAATCAATACAACACTATAATAATAAACCAACTTTAAATACAATAAAAAAATATTCTAATAACTTATTTGAACAAGCAAATATTTTAAACGAAGCTTTAAAATATTTTGAAAATAATAAACCAGAATTTAATGATATTAGTTGTAATCTACAGAATATTTTAATTCAATTAAAAGTAAATTTAAACATATTAGATGCTTTAAGTACGAACAGTGTTGAATATAATTTTCCAGATTCTGACAATCCTTTAGATTGGATTTAGATTACAAAAAGTTGTAATACTTAATCAATTATCCTTACAATATATATATTTTAAAAACTGTCATACATTGTTTTGTATATAATCAAATTGCTATATACTAACTAATAAAAAATCGTTAATAACTTAAATAAAAACTTTTTGGAGAATTGATGAAATTGTCTAGTGAACAAGAATACTTTGTACAATTAGCATTGAGTGGAAAAAATATTTTGGTAGATGCTTGTATAGGTAGTGGCAAAACTACTTCTATACAACATTTATGTAATTGTTATCCTGCAAACAAGCAAATATTGTATTTGACATACAACAAATTATTAAAACTAGATGCTCAATCAAAAATTAAAAATCAAAATGTAACTGTTACAAACTACCATGGATTTGCTGCTAAGTATATAAAAAGTGTAAGTATCAGCGATTTGGTACAAAGCTTTAATACTCAAAAACCATCTATAAAACAGTATGATATTTTGATTATTGATGAATATCAGGACTTAGAACAAGAGCTTGCCAATATGGTAGAGTATATAAAGTATACCAATCCATCAATACAAATTATCGCAGTGGGAGATATGCAACAAAAAATTTATGACAAAACCACATTAGATGTTTCAAAATTTATAGATTCTTTGCTTGGTACATATAAAAAATTAGAATTTACACAATGTTTTAGACTCTCATCACAATTAGCTAGCAAACTTGGAAGAATATGGAATAAAAAGATTAATGGTATAAATGATAAATGTGATGTAATATCATTGTCACAACATGAAGTTGTTAAATTTCTTGCTGAAAGTGATCCATCACAAATACTATGTTTGGGTGCAAGAAGAGGTTCTATGGCTGATACTTTAAATCAACTTGAAAATGATTATAGAGATAAATTTAACAAACATACCGTATATGCTAGTATAGCTGATGGAGATCGTGGGACAACAATACCTAAAACTACTTCAGCTATATTTACTACATTTGATAGTGCAAAGGGCTTGGAAAGACCAATTTGTGTAGTATTTGACTATACACAATCTTACTGGGATTCTCGCATAAAACAACCTATGCAAAAATATGATATATTAAGAAATATATTTTGTGTAGCTGCAAGTAGGGGTAAAAACAAAATTATTTTTGTAAAAACAGAAGAAGAGTTTTTGTCTGAAGAAACTTTGTCCCAAAGGATTGATGATGTTGCATCATTTAAACCATTTAATATGTCATCAATGTTTGATTTTAAATATAAAGAAGATATTGAAGATTGTTATAGGCTACTAAATATATATTCTATAAATGATGATATTGCACAATTATATGATATTAATATTAAAAATAATGATGGACTAATTGATTTGTCTCCATGTATTGGAATGTATCAAGAAGCAGTGTACTTTAACAATTTTAATATAGATAATCAATTTAAGTTATTAAAATTATTGGGCTTTCAAAATTTTTATGTAGCTATAGAAGAATATAAAAAATTGACTACATTAGATGAAAAAATATTGTTTTTGACAGCTATTGAAACAAGACAAGATAGATATAGAACACAAGTAATAAAACCATTTGTAGACGAATTAGGTAAAAAATTGATAATAGATAGACTTAGCGCAAGACTAAATAAGTACGAACAAGTACAAGTTGATTGCAAAATTGGGTTTAGAGATTATAAAAATCATAAAGATTTATAAATAATTGGACTTGCAGATGTTGTAAAAAATGATATTGTATACGAACTTAAATTTGTACAAGAATTAAGTCATGAAAATTTTTTGCAACTTGCTAGTTATATGTTGGCATTAGGTTTGCCAAACGGGATACTATGGAATGTTCGAAATAATAAAATTTATGGAGTTAAAATACTAGATAGAGAAAATCTTCTTGATAAAATTATTAATACAATTACAAAGGGAGTTATAAAAAATTATATAGCTTGCAATATATAACAAAATTTAATGCATTAAATTTTGTAGATAGCTTTTCATAAAAATAACAGTATGATAAATATAATACAAAAAAATAAAAATCAAATGAATACTAGTGGAAAGTTTTTTGCTGTACTTGATACCGAAACAAATTTTTGTGACCAAGTAATGTCTATTGGAGTAGTAATAGCAGATAAGTCAACATTTCATCCAATTGATGCAAAGTACTATATTTTAGAAAATGTCTCTCAAGAATCAATGTTTGCACACATGTTGAATTTAGAGAGAGCCATTTTGAGAATTCGTCAATCTAGTTCAAAGCTAATAGTAGATACACTGATAAAGAAAAACGAAGATAATTTATTTGATTTAAAACAACTTTTAGATATATATATTCAAACTATAGATACGAGAGATAATGTATGTGATAATATTGCTAAAATTCTAAACAACTTTGATATAAAAGATATCTTTGCCTATAATGCACAATTTGATTATAGGCATTTGTACGAATTATCTAATTATAACTGGTTTGATATTATGTCTTTAGCAGCATACAGACAGTTTAATACCAAAATACCAAAATATCTAGAATGTTGCAAAACTGGAAGACTAAGAAAAACTACGGTGTTGAACCAATATATAGGATATTAAGTGAAGACTATTCATATTTTGAAACACACAACGCATTGCTAGATGCATTTGATGAACTAAAGATAATGCAAATGCTAAATTTAAATATATACAAATACTTTCCATTAAAACAACAAATTAAAAATAGAGTTATATAATTAGCTTTAAAAACAACTTGAATATTATTTCAAAATACCCCAACACAATAGTTGTATTGGGGTATTTTATTTATGTAAATACATAAAATCATACCTATACTAGTTAATTATTGTAAAATATAGTGTATAGTGTATAGAGTATAGAGTATAGAGTATAGAGTATAGAGTATAGAGTATAGAGTATAGAGTAT
>WRGC01000016.1 GCA_009787385.1 Bacillota bacterium | reverse complement strand
CCCCTAAAATAATAAATTATTTTTTTACTTTTTTCAGGGTACTTACCTAGCCAAATCCTACAAAATATGTCTTACCCAGGATAACATCTTATGTAAAATTTTTTCTAGTATCATACCATGATACTAGTATCATGTCAACTATATTCACATATGTTTTTTTTGTAATTAGTAAGTTTTTTGAAAAAAAGTAATCATTTTCGGCATTGTTTTTTATTGCATTTCACAACTCTTGAACTTAGCTTACCTTTTAATGTAATAGGTGTTAATTGACTAAATTTTAATATATTTTAATTGTATTGAAAAAAAGCTTTGGCATTTACCAAAGCTTTTAAATACGACTATTTTTAATATACTAGTTTGTTGTTAGTGACTACAAACTCTCAAATAATTTCTTTATATCGTCTATCTTTTCATTGGTAGCATTGTATCCTATGTCTATCATATCCAAATATCCATCTTTGCTAGTAGGTCTAAACTGAGATAATTCAGGTTCTATAATGATGTCACTTTTAATCAATCCCGTTATACTACTATTGGCAGAAATTATGGACAGTGTAGCTTTGAGCACTTCAAATGTCTTGAGGCTTGCCGTTCCACCACCACGAGTTGGATTGATATCTACAGATACAGTATACTTTGCACCCAGCATCTTGGCAACATCGGCAGGAATATTGTTGAGCAACCCACCATCAACCAAATGAAACCCATCTCTTACAACGGGTCTAAAAGCTACTGGGACGCAACAACTAGCAGATACAGCAGATGCCAAGTCCCCATATTCCATTATATGTTGTCTACCTGCCTTAATATCCGTAGCTATAGCCACAAATCTTTTTTTTAGATCTTGAATCTCTTGCTCACCAATATATCTTGTAAGTATATTACCTATACGATGTGGATTATTGGGTACTAACCAAAAACCATTGTGTATTTCTCTAAGATTTATACGGTCTGCTATTTCCAACATTTTTTTGCTAGGCATTCCAAATGCATAACAAGCCCCAACAAAAGCTCCTACACTTGTGCCAACACAAAAGTCAAAATTTATACCATGTTCTTCAAAAGCCTTAAGAACTCCCACATGAGCAAATCCTCTAGCACCACCACCACCAAGAACCAAAGCGACTCCACTACTAGGTGTGAGTGACGATTGTTGATTAAACTCAATATTTATTTCATTATTGTCATTCATAATATTATTTACTGTAAAATATTGTCAACTACTAATATATGTCAAAAATTATATTTTGATACTAATAACAAAAAATTTTTGACATATATCAAATTTTTGATACAAAAAACATCACATCTAGATGATGTGATGCATATACTATGATGTTGAAATATCAATTTGAATGTAGACATTATTTTGGTCATATCAACCAAACTACATCAATTTGAATAACTACCAATGGGGGTACACAAAATGGAAGATGATATATTCAAACTGCTTATGATTGTACTACTGCTTGCCAATGACAAAGAAGGTAGCAAAGATAGTGTATTTACAGAACTAAACACAATTATAATTTTGGGACTAATAATGGGACAAAGTCGTTCATCAAGAAACAATAATGAAAGAAACCAAAACAACAATGAAAGAGACCGTGTTCAACAATTGGTATCTGCAATAGAAGACTCAGAATTTGCATCAATAGACAATCCTAGAGAAAATAGACGCAATAGGCGTGTAGATGAAATATAGCAATTGTAACACTAACAATCTATATTATGCAAATGACACAACAATACAATTACTCCATATCTGCAGTAGCACGCAAGTATTCTTCAAACACTCTATCAACAAGTTCTTCTTCACTCTCAGTAAGTGATAGATACAACATAGTATCTTTGTCTTGTTCTTGCAATTTAAATATAACGGCTTCATCTTCTTCTATACCTTGATCATCTTCCACCGGTTGAGCCAACATAAAAGATTGACCATCTAACTCTATTAGAGCTATACCATAAAAATCAACTTCATCTTCCCCATCATCACCCGATAATGCAAATATATAGTTATCTTCCAAAAATTGAACTTTGGGTTGTATCTGTGTATTGTTGTCATTGTTCATTTTACTATTTCCTTTATTTGAAATACTTAATTTTTAGGCAAATAATCAATAGAATATTTGTCTAAATACATTTGTAGTATTATTTGAGCTGCAACTTGGTCAATAATGCTCTTGCGTTGAGTTACAGGGACTCTTGCCTCTTTAAGTTTATCATTAGCCTCTATTGAAGTCAACCTTTCGTCTATATATGCTACCTCTTTTTTGAGAGCTTTTTTGAGAACTTCTCCAAAAAAAAGAGTATCCTTAGCTCGCCTACCCTGTGTACCGTCCATGTTGAGAGGCATACCCAATACTATTGTATCTATATCTTTCAACTCTATGATATGAGCAATGTAGTCAACATTCTTTCTAACTCCTTGTGACAAAAATGTCTCAAGTGGCAAAGCTAATTTGCTTTCGGTATCTCCAATAGCAAGACCTATGCGTCGTTTGCCATAATCTATCCCAAGTGTACGCAATGTATTCTCCTAACAATTTTTAATCAATATTGCTTGCAAAAATACTATATACTTTCATAGTATTTTTTCATTTCCAAAATATCATCTGCTTGTGTACCATCAGATTCACAAATAACAACCGGTGTAAGTTTAAGCTCTATTATAGATTGTACAAAAGGCTCATACTCCGGACCATACTGTGTATCAGCAAATGTAAGATGTCTAATTTCACCCGCTTTAGAATACTGTATTTTGTTAAAATGAACATGCACTGATTGCATTTTCTCTCTTCCAAGCATAGAAATTCCACAATTTAGAATTTGCATAAAGTCATCTACTGTCTTCAACTCTCCTTGCAACACACAATTGATATGACCAAAGTCTATGCAAGGGACAACCCTATCATCGGCAAGACACAAACTAAAGACTTCTTGATAACTTCCTATTTGGCTATACTTACCCATAGTTTCAGGGCAAACTATATAATTGCCATCAGTATTGTCATCCAAAATCTTTATCAAATCTTTGATATGATTGGCAATTCTTGTTACTACGGCTTGCCTATCATTCTCTTTGCCTTGTACTCCACTATGAACAACAACCCTATTGCCACCCATAGACTGTATTGCTTGCACTGATTGCAATATATAATTGTGTGAATTAGAAATTTTTTCAAGATCTGGATTGCCATAGTTGACAAAATATGGTGCATGAGCACTTATAGCAATACCTTGTTGTCTAAAAGCATCTGCAATTTTGGTTGCAGTTTCTAATCCCATCTTGACACCACGCCCAAAAGAATACTCATAGGCATCTAAGCCCATTTTTGCAACCCATTCGGCTGCTTGATAAGTATGCTTTAAGCCCTCATCATAAAATCTATTTGAGTTGCCTGATGGTCCAAATCTAATTTTGTTGCTCATATTTTAAAGGTATCATTGCACTATGCAAATAATAAAGTTTTTATTTATAAACTTTTAAAATCATCTATCAAACTACTACTACACATATAAACTAAGTCCAATTTTTATCTATTTCTATTTGAGATTTCAAATCTTCAATACTATCAAATTTTATTATGTCTCGTAGTTTTCTTTCAAACTTTATTAGACATTGTTGCCCGTACAAATTTCCACTATAATTTATTATGTGCGTCTCAATATAGGATACTTTGCAATCCACTGTAGGTTGAAAACCAACATTAGTAACTGACCTATACCATTTGTCATCAACCAAAGTGTGAGTACCATATACACCTTGTCCTATTGAATGCTTTTTGATATCGGGAATCATATTGATGGTAGGAGCAATAGTCTTACCAATCCCCTTACCATGCACTACAATACCATTAATGAAATATGGACTACCCAACAACAAATTGGCTTGAACAACATTTCCTTTATTCAACAACTCCCTAATATGCGTAGTAGATACTCTTTGATTGTCTGCATTTACAGTATCTACTATCACGCTATCAATATTGTGCAATGTTGCAAACTCTTGCAACAAATGTATATCACCCTTTGCCCCATTTCCAAATCTAAAATCATTGCCACATACCAAAATTTTGATACCCATTTTACTTATGCAATCATTCAAAAAATCAATGGCTGTCATATCCTTAATTTTTTCAAACTCTAATGCATAAATATTGTCTATACCACACTCTTTTATCAAGCGTTCTCTATCAAAATAATTATAAATTGGCAAGCTTGACAGTTTTGGATTGTCTCTAAATGTGACAACTGTAGGCAAAACATTATACTCTTTGGACTTATATTTGAGTATATCAAACACTTTCCTGTGACCTATATGCACACAGTCAAAAAAACCCAGTCCCAATGCTATTGACTGTATAGTATATTTGTCTTTTGTATTTGTCATTTATATGCTAACAAGCTTTGCAAAAAAACTTTATTGCAAAAATTTTATAGAAGCCTAGTATTGATAGACAGTCTACCATCAATCAATGTACAGCCTATTCCAAACAACAAGCCCTTGCAATAAAGTATGTGTGGCACATCAATTGGATTGTCCAAATATATCTTTTTTCCAACCAGCAAACTGTCCATCAAACTGTCACACAAATCATACCTTGGCAATTTAGGCAAACTTTGCTCCAAAGGGACTATGTTACTCAATTTAATGTCATCTAATAGTACGCTATCTTGCAACACAAATTGTCCACATCTAACTCTATTAATGTATGACATACTAGCAAGGCTACCTAACGCCAAAGCAATATCTCTACCCAATGATCTAATATAAGTCCCACTACTACAATTTATTTTCAACTTAAATGTCTTGTCATCTAACTGTTGCAATATCTTTATATCATGTACAATAACATTGCAAGGTTGCAAGGTTGCTCTCTTGCCTTGCCTTGCCAAGTCATAGGCACGCTCTCCACCTATTTTTTTTGCACTATATTGTGGTGGAATTTGTGAAATATTTCCTACAAATTGTGAAATAACTGATTGAACTTGTGACACAGTAGGTATATTGGTAGTTGTGCGTTCAATCCTACCTGTACAATCCAAAGTATCATGCTCAACACCAAACACGAAATCTGCTATATACTCTTTGTCATGCTTTAAATACCAATCAAACAACCTTGTAGCCTTGCCAACTCCAATCAACAATACACCACTACCCATAGGGTCTAAAGTCCCCATATGCCCTACCTTAGGGTATATCAACTTTTTGGTAGATGATGATGACTGAGTTGCAATTTCTGTATTTGGCAATGATTCTTGAGTATTTGAAAAAATTTGCCAAAGTTTTTTCTTTACAATAGCTACGCAATCTGCACTAGTACAACCTACTGGCTTGTTCAAATTTATTATTCCATCGCACCTAAAGGTTTCCCGCATTGCTATTTACAACTCCTAATTGATATAATAATGTTTGATATTAAACTAAACAGTACAATCAATCAAATCAGTCATTGCTCTTACTACCTTTTCGTATGCTTCTTGTGGAGTGCCTGTTACCAAGCAACCCGCTGCTTGTTTGTGTCCACCACCACCAAATTTGTTTGCAACTAGTGACACATCTACTCCAGGATGAGAACGAAAACTAACCTTGTATACAGTAGGTTCTATTTGGGTCATAATACTTCCTACCAATACACCTTTGATATTAATGCAATAACTAGCAATACCCTCTGTCTCCGATGGACTTATACCACATTCTTCTAGATCTGTCATATTAATTTGTATAACAGTAACCCTATCTAAACAATGATATTCCAACTTACGCAATGCACATGCAATAAGTTTGAGTCTTTGCCTACTACTCTGTTGATACAAATTGCGGTTGATAAATGGTATATCCACACCGATATCGGCAAGATCTGCTGCCATCAAAAAGACTTCACGGCTAACAGTACTATGCATAAAGTTGCCTGTATCTGTAGAAAGTCCTGTATACAAGTATTGAGCAATTTGTTTACTAATATTTATGTTGTTGCGTTTATAAAGTCCATACAACACTTGACATGTACTACTCAATTCTCGTTCTACTAGATTGTATTTAGCAAAATTGCTATTGCCTTGATGATGATCTATGTTGACTGTAATATTTGCTTGTTCAAATATAGTTTGCAAATTTCCAACTCTCGCCAAATCAGCACAATCTATTGCAAAGACTAATTCAAATTTATCATAAGTTTCTTGCTTATAGTCATTGGTATTTGGCACAAATGATAGATATTCGGGGATTTTACTCTCACACAGTATGACTGGATTTTGTCCCAAATTTTTGCAGACTTCATACATAGACAAAGCACCACCAATTGTATCTCCATCAGGTCTTATGTGACTCAATATAGCAATAGACTTAGCATCCCTTATCAATTTTTGCAAGTCTATACTGTTGAGTGACAAATCTTCACCAATTTTGAGTGATGTAGCAAAACTACTAGTTTCCATTTTTTTCTCCATCATTGTCTATAGGAATGTTTATCTCATCCAACTTTTTATTGATAGTTTGGGCATACTCCATACTATTGTCTATCACAAATCTCACATCAGGAACTATTCGCATATCCTTAAATACCCTTGCTAGCTCCTTGCGTATATATCCACTACTTGCGACCAAACCTTCAAAAGTGCTTTGAATATAGTTATTGTCACCATAAATACTCACAAAAACCTTAGCAGTAGTCAAGTCCTTTGCTACCTGAACTTCTGTGACAGATACCATCTCAGTAATACGAGGGTCTTTTAGCTCTCTAATAATTTGAGACAGAACTTTTTGCATCTCACTTCCAACTCTCTGCACTCTATATGACATATCTTTTTGCCCCCTATACTACTGTGTATATACTAAAAGTTGTGAGTATTACTATCTCTTATAATAATCAACAAAACAATATAAATTTGTATACTTAATCAAAAAATTGATTGTATGCAAATACTAAGTTATTTCTTGTGTAGTCAATCCTTCTGGATTGTATACTGTTATAAAATAAGTATCCGATTGCCTACTAATCTCATTAGCATTCCATACATACTCATATCTAGTCTCATCTTGAGATAAAATCCAATCTGTACCTACCCAGTCATAGTACGCTAGTATATTTGAATATTCCACTTTCAACAAACGATAATTGTCTAAAAGAGAATAATTCAAATCATAATAATTTACAGAAACACTAGCAACTGTAGGCTTGCTAGGTGGAGCAGTTGGCTTACTCCCACTTGATGAAACCCACACTATCCTACTGTCAGGTTGTGCCA
This sequence comes from Bacillota bacterium, assembly GCA_009787385.1. GTDB lineage: Bacteria > Bacillota > Clostridia > Christensenellales > Pumilibacteraceae > WRGC01. The sequence goes on along the minus strand of WRGC01000016.1, from coordinate 31,675 downwards.
ATACTCCTGCAACGATAGGGCTTTGCCCCGTCCAAGATATCCTAGACACTCTTTTATAATAAATATCATTTTTATAAGAATTGTCCGGATTTCCAAATCTTATACATGCTCCACATGTAGTTGCGATTAGCAATGCTAATACAATCAACACACTAATCTTTTTGATGTTTACAAGCTTTTTTGCTTCCATAAGAATTACTCCTATTAAAAAGTTGACCTATATAACTTACTTATAATACGACTTAATCTGTAAAATGCTTGATAAAACTATTTATTGATTTGTTCCTGAGTATATATCTCTATTTCATCATCTACCTTAAAACCATCATATCCATCTAATGAAATACCACACTCATAATTTATACCTACTTCTCTTACATCTTCTTTAAATCGCTTAAGTGATGTAACTACGCCCTCATGAACAAGCTCTGTGCCACGCCATACCTTGGCTTTTGCCCCTCTCAATACTTTGCCATTGATTACATAACTTCCCGCAATTGTACCGTGACTAGACAATTTGAATACATTTCTAACTTGAACTCTACCAAGATGAATATCTCTGTATACGGGTTTTTCTAGTCCCTTTACTGCCCTAGTGATGTCATCTATAGCTTCGTATATTATTTTGTATTGTCTAATATCTATTCCTGTCTCATCTGCCAATGCTTTGGACTCTGCATCAGCTTTAATATTAAATCCCAAAATTATTGCCTTACTAACTTCCGCCAACATTATATCTGACTTAGATATAGCACCTACACCACTGTGTATAACTTTTACACGCACTTCATCGCTACTCAACTTAAGCAAACTAGAATGCAAAGCTTCGGCACTGCCCTGAACATCCGCCTTTATAATAAGATTGAGATCCTTTAACTGACTTGCTTTGATGCGATCAAATACATCATCCAATGACACCTTAGTACCCAAAGACTGTTGTTGCAGCTTGTGTTTGTCATCTCTTTCACTCACAACCTGCTTTGCTAGTTTCTCGTCAGCAACTACAAATATACCATCTCCAGCACTTGGAACTTCATTAAATCCCAAAACCGAAACCGCCGTAGATGGTCCTGCTGTCCGTAGCTTAGCACCAGTCCAATCTGTCATACCCCTTATCCTACCGTATGACCTACCTGACACAACAATATCACCTACTTTGAGTGTACCATTTTGTACAATAATTGTAGCCATAGGACCTTTGCCCTTATCCATTTTAGCTTCTACAATAGTACCCCTTGCCGTACGATTGTGATTAGCTCGTAGATTTAGAGTTTCGGCAAGAAATATAATTTCTTCTAGCAATCCCGTAATATTATCACCTGTTTTGGCAGCAACATTAACCATTACTGTATCACCGCCCCACTCTTGAGATACAACATCATGAGCAGTCAATATTTCTTTGACTTTTTGTGGATTTGCACCTACTTTGTCTATCTTGTTGATAGCTACTATCATTGGTACACCCGCAGCCTTAATGTGGTCTATTGCTTCTATAGTTTGTGGCATTACACCATCATCTGCTGCTACTACCAATATAGCAATATCTGTGACTTTTGCCCCTCTAGCACGCATTTGTGTAAACGCTTCATGCCCTGGTGTATCCAAAAATGTAATACTCTCGCCATGTGCATGAGCTGTATATGCACCTATATGTTGAGTAATACCACCCGCTTCTCCCGACATTACATTAGTCTTACGAATAGCATCCAACAAACTAGTCTTTCCATGGTCTACATGTCCCATAACAGCGACAACAGGTGGGCGTTTTGACAAGTTTGATTCAATTTCTGTCGCACTTTCATGCAATTCCTCCAACTCTTCTTCCTTAGTCTTCTCCAATCTCAATTCCAACTCTACACCCAATTCACTAGCTACTAGTTCCATAGTTGCAAAGTCTACTACACTGTTTATAGAACACATTATGCCCAAAATCATCAATTGCTTAATAATCTCTTGAGCTGTTTTCCCAATTTTTTCGGACAAAATTTTGACAGACAAATTCTCAGTCGTAATAATAGCCTTATCTATCTTAGCAGATACAAACTGTCCACTGTCTTTAGATTTTTTGTTTTTAAGTTTTCTAAATCCTACTCTAGACTCATCCATGTCTATAGAGATAAATCCCTTACGAATAAGCGTGCGTTTGCTCATCTTAGAGTTATCACTAGTCTTTGAATAATCTTTTTTCTTATCGTTAGACTTACCTCTAGTATCCTTAGCCGGTGGCAAATGTGATGGTTTTGACACTGCCCCTATATTAGGTCTTACACCTTGAGATGGACGAGAATTGCCCATTGTATTTGGTCTAGATGTAGGTCTTGACTGATTAGAACCTTGAACCCCAACCTTAGTTGTATTTGTGTTTCTAAAGTCTCTCTCTCTCAACATTTGCCCCATTGGCGATTTGGCTACCTTAGGTGGCGGAGTATAGCTACCTTTTATATAACTAGGGGTAGCACTGACAGCAGGCTTTGACACTACATTGAAAGAAGGCTTTTTTGTAGCACCCAAAGTAGGTTGTGACTTTTGCTGTATAGGCTTTGACACTGACGAATTGGGCTTTACCTGATTATTGCCATTAGTATTTGAATGATTACTACTATTAGTATTAGCAGAACTTTGAACATGTTTAGGCTTTTGATGTGTAGATAATGCGTTGCCTTTGCCTAAATTTCTATCATTAGTACTTAAGTTTGATGTACTTTCCTTGCTTTCTTGTTGTGTATTAGCAACTTGTGATTTTTCTACACTAGATTGTACATGTTGAGTACTAGCAGTAGTATCAACTGTAGGCTTAGTTGGCTCTTTGACAACAAGATTCTCTTGTTTCTTATCTTGCAACGAAGACAAAAGACTATCTCGTCTAAGTTTTGCACTTGCAATAACACTTTCCATATCTCTTCGTGATGACTTGATACGATCAACCAAAGCCAAGGTACTCCCACCCTGTCTAATATGTTCGTTAAGCAACTTTATACTAGATATGTCATTAGCAATTTTTTTGCTATGTTGATTTGTTTCTTTAGTCGTAGATGACAATATATAACTCCTTATATGTATATGACAACTATTTACAACATTATTGTCAATTTTATATTTTAATTGCAATTCATTATTGCATTGGCCAAATTCTTGTCTAATATTGATACAATTTTACAGTTAGGTTTGTGCAAAATATCTTGCAACAAGCAATCCAACTCTATAATTGGGATACTGTTTCGTTGAGCATATGTCTTAGCTTTGGATATTGCATTTTGAGACAATGATTTGTCATACAATATTGCATACATCAACTTGTGCGATGATATTATGTTGTCTATACCATAAATTATCTTTCCTGATTTTATGCAAAATCCCAAATAAGTTGTGAGTTTATTCATACAAATTACAACTATCAAAACAAATCAAACTCAATTCTATCAATCAAGATTAGCAATTATTTGAGATACAATTTTATCATAAACACAACTTTCAACATCACACTTATATACTCTATTCAATGTTTTCTTAGATATCATCAAATCTGTACATTTTTTGGTTGGACATACATAACACCCACGACCAATCTTTGAATGCTTAATATCCAACTCTATGCTTGCACCATACTTGGTTATTCGTATCAATTTATGCTTCGTCATCTTCAATCTACAACACATACATGTTCGCTCAGTAGGCTGACGCATCAACGATTTGTTCTCACTATATTTTTGAGTTGTCATACAATCTGCAAACATATTATTTTTATAATCAATAACGCTAAAGTTGTTTATTTTACTCATATAAACAAACAAAAATCAATAGAGCTACTAATATTCTAAATCTGGAATACCATTTATAGGTTCTAAATCTTCTAATCCAAATTCTTCGTCTATCCCATCAATCAACTCTTGATTAGCCAATTCTGATTCTCTCTCTGCCGCTACAGTTTGCATATTTTGAAATGCAGCATAAGTTTTTACATCTATTTTCCAACCCGTCAATCTTGCAGCAAGTCTTGCATTTTGTCCATTTTTTCCTATTGCAAGACTCAACTGGTCATCTTGCACAGCTACCTTGGCGGTATTGTCACTGTCATCAACTTGAACAACAGCGACTTTTGCTGGACTAAGCGAACGAGCTATAAATTCTAATATATCTTCACACCATGGTATAATATCTACTTTTTCTCCACCTAGATCAGATACTATAGAATTGACTCGCATACCTCTATTGCCTACAAAAGCACCTACGGGGTCAATATCCTTAGCTTCAGTAAATACGGCAACTTTGGTTCTGTACCCTGCATCTCTCACTATATTTTTGATTTGTACTACACCATTTAGCAACTCTGGCACTTCTTGTTCAAACAGTTTTTTGACATAACCAGCAGCTGTACGAGACAACAACACTTGAGGTCCTTTGTTGTTAGATTTTATTTTTTTGACATAGACCTTGATACGATCGCCTACTTTAATTTTGTCATTAGGCATCAAGTCATTTGGACTCAATTGGGCTTCTATCTTATTTATTTCTACATACACAACAGAACCTTCTATACGCCTAACTGTCACAAATTGCAAACTATCTTCGTACTGCACTAAATCTTCTATAGCTTTAGCACTCTCAACCTCTCTCAATTTTTGAAGGACAATTTGTTTGGCTGTTTGAGCTGCTATTCTACCAAAATCTCTACTAGCCACTTCTTCGCTCACTATATCCCCAACTTTATATTTTTTGTTCTCCAATCTTGCATCTTCTAAACTTATTTGAGTCTCTCTATCTTCTACATATTCTACAACTGTTTGATATGCTATAACCTTAATAGTATGACTTTTTTCTAGCAACCTAACTTTGACAGCTTTTTGTATATTTGTATGCCTTTTATATGCATTTTCTAAAGCCACTTCCAAAGCTTCAATAAAGGTTTCTTTTTTTATACCTTTAATATTTTCCAATTCATCTAAAGCCAAAAAAAAGTCTTTGTTTATCATTAATATTATTCCCCTATTGGCAATTGCCTGTTTAAAAATCAACCGAGCATTGTATCAAAATTTTATCAACTGAGTAGCCAATTTGATATCTTGCAATTTCACTATAATTTCACCCTTCTTATTTTTCAACACAATACTATCATCATTGTATGACAACAATTCGCCTTGTAGATTAGATTTTTTATTTATTGACTTGTACAAGTTTATGTCTATCTCCCTACCAATATTGCGTTGCCAATCTCTAGGTGTCTTAAATGGTCTATCCAATCCAGTGCTAGATATATTGAGTATATAGGGCTTGTCTTGAGTTGGATTGAGTATATCCAAAATCTCATCAACTGCATTATTTATTTTTTCGCAATCATCTAGTCCAAATCCATTGCCACTTATACTATCACAAAATATAGTCAAATTGTAGTCATCTTTGAGTTTGTACTCAATATCAACTATCTCATACCCCAAATCTTGTATCGTTGGATTGATTGCATTGTATACTGATTGTATATTCATTTGCTCAAATATCAAGTTGATAATTGTTGAATTTTATACCAATTAACTTCAAATTTATTAGCACATTATTTCACAAACTTACACAAAAAAAAGAGTAGACAACAACCACTCCCCTTAAAATTCTGTACATTCAACTTGTGCATTTCATTCAACACTACTATTATAGCACATATTGTTGTTATTTGCAAACATTTTTTAGATAGTTTTTTAGATTTTGATACTTATAGAAGATAGTGTACAATGAATATTTGTTAATAATAGGATACAAACAATCAACAAAACCAGTGTTATTCTTTTTTTGACGCCCAAAAGAAGCAAAAAAGCTTTTGGTGAGAGATACAAATTCTCCCACAAAACCCCAAAACGCTTTATGATTGTTTTATTCTATGTGTTCCTTCCTTTCCATCTTAACCAACTCTATTTGTACACTCATAATAAAAAAGGAATACAATGAGAAAACTCTATTACAACAAAAGTAGCTTGTTGACATATGCAACAAGCTACGATATTGTAAGACTGACTAACAAATATTTTCTAAACACAAATACACATCATGATAATGCTCAAAAATAAATTTGTTTAATATTTAACTACAATCAATTGCAAGTTGATAAACTATCAAAAAATTGTAAAGTTTGAATATCAATACCTACTACTATATCTACTACTTTCTCTCCTTGGTACAATTGAGTTATCCTTAGTGTCTTTTCCTAAATTGTCACCGTCACCCTTGCCTTTACCGTCTTTTTTCCGTCTAAAAATCAAGATAAAAAAGATAGTCACAATCAATCCTGCAATTCCACCTGATATCAATACCCAAAACAATATGTCATTCCTTTCATATTCACTACTTATATAAATATTGACATCTGTAATTATTGACCTATAATTATCTTGGTCTGTTGGTACAAATTTGGCTTGATATGATACTACAGTACCTGGCTTGCCATCAAGTACTAAATCAGGGTTTATCCAATACCAAGTGCCACTTGTAGAGTCATTTGTATTTGGCAAAACAATCTCTCTCAGTTTTTTACCTACCATTCCAACTATATTTTCTGGAAAATGTGGTTTTGGCGTACCTATTTCTACTGTCAAATTTATGTGAGTTGTTCTAGGCTTTGGACCATCGGGATTATCATAATCTACGCCGTTCTCTTTTCTAGCTATCTCAAACTCATAACTACCTTTTTTGATTGGAACTCCAGCAATTTTATAACTTTTTGCTCCTACAATTTTCCACTCTAGACCATCAGGCAACTTACCATCAATCAATTCAAAGTTAGCTCCTGATACTTCTATTTCAAAAGGTTCACCAACTGTCAAATTTACAAAATCATCCTTGCTAAATTCTGCTCTTATCTCCACTTGTACTCGCATACTTTGATTATTATAATTATCTTGATCATCAGGTACATACTCTATGTCAAAATATTGAGTATAATCTTCTTTTGTATACAAAATATCATCTTGTTGCCATTGCAATTTTCCAGGAATTTCGTAAACTATTTCAGGCAACTCCAAATCACTCAATGATTGCCCCGAATACCCTACAAGAGCATCAGCAATAGACACATAAGTATCACCTTTTAAGACATTTACTGTTATGTCTGTGCTTTGTACATTATCACTAATCAATTTAAAGTTGAATTGCTTTGCATCAGTAGGTATGCCAAAAATTGCTTGTGCAATACCATTTGCAATAGGTATCAACTCTAGCCCATTTGGCAAACTTCCTTCTACTTGATAATTACCTGCACTAAGCAACATGCTAAAAGACTCTCCAACCTTGAGTTTTGCAAAGTCATCATTGTCAATACTTTCAATATTATTAGCAATACCAGGCAACACCCACCCACGATAATTGTAAGAACTACCATCCAAAGGTTGCTCTCTAACTATATCTTCTTCATTTGGATTGTACCCTCTAACACCAAAGTACTCCAACTGTATATCATTTGACAAATACAACGCAGGCACAACGCCTAACTGACTATTTGCACTTGTATGCCCTGTAAAAATATTCGTTCCTGTTTGCGGGTCTTCTCTATGTTTACCTTTAAGATTACTATCACTATAAGTCAAAACATGTGTCCCAACCAAAAAATTGACAGTACCACCATGTCTCATCGCAGGACTACGAGACCATATATTTTGCACCCTAATGTCATTATTGATATCAAAATTGCTAGAATCATAACCTACCTTAATTACCTGACTATAATTCCCACCAATCTCATTTTTTAGCCTACTTGCCTGAATTTCAAATGCTTGAATCCAACTAGGCAAAAATATAGGGTCATCAAACATAATCTGTGGCAACTTTCTGTATTCATTCAACATACTAGCATCCAAAGGCTTATCAATATCGTTCATAGCTGTATATTGAGCTCCATCGGTAATCCAAGAACCATTATAATCCTTGCCAGTAGTATTATCCAAACCTGTTTCGGGGTCAATATCTAGAGTTGCTCCATTTAATTGAAATCCCACTATATTGCGTGCAGATTTGTCAGTCCAACCATAATTTTTGTTAAGTTTAGAAAAATCTACACTACCAGTTTGCACATCAAAAGGAGCAATCCTATTGATGTGTGACAAATAAGTTGGGTCATTGCTATTGTCAATAGAGTTTAAAATTATCCCACTAGTATCATAATGTATCCAAGCATCAATATTATCTGCCTCAGCTTTCCAATCACTAAATCTCTCCCCAAACCAAAACTCCTGCCCTTGAATAACATTGACTATAGAAGACTTTTCTTGCTCACTCAATCCTTGATAAAAATTATCTAGCAACCATTGTCTTACGCTAGATTCAAAATAAAAATTGCTACCATATTCATTTCGCCTTTCGGTCTTGTTGCTTGGAAGATATTTGTCAGAATCAACTCCTTCTCCATCTTCAGTTACCAACCACTCTCCATTAAAAGGAGCTTTTTCCAAGTTACCTTTCCAACCAATCATACTTCTCGGCTCATCAAATGGCATTATGGTCACCGCCTTGTCAGCTCTAACCATTATACCGTTTTCATCTTTAGCAACTACTCGCCATGTCACACCACCAAAAAAATCCAAATAATCCCCAACCTCAATATATTCTTTTCCATATGTTTCACCAAGATAAGTGTTTTGTTTGTTGCTAAATAATAGCCCCCCCCGCATCATTAGCTATAGTATGACTAATTCTCAAATTAAATCCAAAAATACTTGGCAATAACATCAATACCAACAACAAAACACTAAAAATAGTTGTATATTTATTAAATTTAGTTTTTTGATTTTTTAACATATTTTAATACCAATTGACACAATACTAATGTATATATAATGTCTAATATGTAAACAAATATACACAAACATCATATCACAAAATACACAACAAGTCAAGTTAACCATCAAAAAAGTAACTGTAAAAATATTACAAACAATACATGTCAACAAGCTTTAACTTCTAACACACAATACAATCACTATTATTACCAAACAAATACTAATGACAAAAGAGTTTATCAATAGAGTAATTAACATGAAGAAAATTAACCCTAAATAAAATCAATCCTAAAAAGTTCATGTGTTTGGAAGGATTCCCAAATAGCTTTTTTGATTCTTTTTTGGCATCAAAAAAGAATATTGTTGCATTGTTGATTGATTGTATCTTATATTAATAATAGCTCGTTGCAAACTCTATATTTTTCAACCGTACACCATGCCCACAAAAAATGCTATACAAATCTCTTTACATTATAGCATAATTATGATATAATATAGTCTTATTGTATCAATGTACTCTTGCACTAATATTGTAGTGTTTTGTCCTTTGAGTTTATAAATTTCTTTGTACACTTTTTGGAGTTCTGTACAGTTGATAACAATACAAATAAGTGGTCTTGCAACAAATGTAAGACATAAGGAGACATTATGCCCAATATTAAGAGTGCCAAAAAGAGGGTACTAATCAACGAAAAAAAGAACTTACAAAATCGCATGGCTTTGTCAACTATGAAGACTGCCATTAGAAAGGTTAATGAAGCTATTGCTACCAACAATATTGATCTTGCTGATAGCTTGTTGCCATCTACATTTAGCATTATTGATAAGACCGCTTCCAAAGGTATTATACATGTCAACAAGGCGGCCAACCAAAAGTCAGCATTGGCAAAGAAGTTGCATGCAATAAGGACAGGCAAACTAGTCATAACTATCAAAAAGACAAACCAACAAGTTGCAGCCGAAAAAGCCAAAGCCGCTAACGAAGCTAGAGCTGTACTAAAAGCAGAACAAGCAAAACGAAAGGCTGCAAAAGAAGAAGCTGCAAAAGAAAAGGCAAAAGAAGATAAGACAAAAAAGAAAGTAAAAGTAGAGACAAAGGAAGACAAAAAAGCTACAAAAGCAGACAAGAAAGATGATAAAAAGGTAGAAACCAAAACCAAAGTAGATACCAAAGAAGAAAAGAAAGCTGTAAAAGTTGACAAAAAAGAAGACAAAAAAACTGAAACTAAAGCAAAAGTAGAATCAAAAGAAAATAAAAAGGCTGAGACTAAACAAGAAAAGGATACAAAAAAAGATACCAAAGCAACCAAAGAAGAAAAGCCAAAGAAAGAAGATAAAAAAAAGTAATACTCTAAACATACAAAATACCCCACTGTCAAGATAAAACAGTAGGGTATTTTTGTTGGAGTGTACAAATAGAGTACACTTTAAGATTTGGAAATGAAGTCAACAACTTAAATAAAAACAACCATAAAGCGTTCGGGGGTTTGAGGGGATTCGGCAACCCTCCAAATGCTTTTTTGATTCTTTTTTGGCGTCAAAAAAGAATATTGTCTATTTTGTTGATTGTTTCTATTCTATTACTTGTACACTTCTCTTTGTTGTTTGCAATCCCCTACACATATCTAATTTAGCTATACTAGAATGCTAAAAGCTTTGCTGAGATTGCTTTATTTGCTACTATGCCAAAGGCCTGTAAAATCTTTTTAGTAAAAATAGTGACAAAATACATCTTGCAAAACAACTTATACAACAAAAAATATTGCAATGTATTTAGACACTGCAATATTTGTATACTCTTACAAAAGTAACTTAAACCAAACACTACCTAACAACAAATTTATAAATAGTCTTATGTGTATAAGGTCTATTGGCCGCAACAATATTGTGATGAGTTGTGGGATATATACAAAATCCCATATGTTTGTTGTATACTCCGCCCTTTTTGACATTGACATTATCAAAATTGTTATCAGGTTGTGTATAACTAATTTTAGTTTGTTTTTTTCCTATTACACCGTCCAATCTATTGGCTGTATAAAAGTACAAATTTGGTTTTGAAGTATGTACTTCTACTTTTATAGCACTATTCTTTGCTCTCACACGACCAGCATAAAAAAGCTTGTCAGTACCTACATCCGTAGGATTGATATTCAACTGATAACTCAAATCCAATCCATCAGACTTCTTTATCAATTTATGTTTAGCTTTAGATAGATTTTTGAGTGATTTTGGAGCATTGAGATTGACACGCCCTTCTACTGGAGTATACTCACTAGGCGTCCATCTTCCGTGTGTACTACCTACATATTTTGCATTAACTATTGCCGTATGTCCATCTATAGCTCCCTGACCATTTAGATTCAACATAACCTGTTGTACAAAATTGAATTCTATATTAGTATCACTAACAACATTCTCACTAACAATCAATTGATTGTCTTCACTAAAACAATAACTAACACTAATATTGATTTTACCATTTTGCAATTTATGTTCGCAACTCATCACAATAGTTTCTTGATTTTCTTGTCCTACAATTATACAATCAAACAATTTGTCCCCAAACAATACACTATCTTGAGCATCTTCAGGTTTTGATTCACCATCACTAACAAATACTTTTACTCCATCATGCACAGTACTACCCGAAGTACGATTGACCACATTGATACCCAATGCTGCACCCATCCAATGCTTGTCATTGACATAACCATCTAAGTCATCATATCCAAGTACAACATCACGATAGTCCCCAACCTTGTCTTTGATAGTCAAAGCTACAATCCTACAACCATAGTTGGTAATACTCAACCTATTGCCATGTCTATTTACAATAGTATACAAGTAGGCTATCTCGCCGTTTGGCAGTTTTCCGTATTCTTCTGCTGTAATCATTTTGAGATACTCACTTTAAATTGGATATGAGTCAACAAAAATTTGTTGAAATACTAAATAATTTTGCGTGCAAATAAATTGCTCAGTATATTATTGACCTAAATTTATTCTCAACTATTAAGTACAAAATAAGGTTTTGCACAAACTTACTCTAACGCTTGCTAAATTGAGATGCCTTTCTTGCTTTCTTAAGTCCGTATTTTTTGCGTTCTTTCATACGAGGGTCTCTAGTCAAAAATCCCGCTTGTTTGACTACAGGTCTATTCATAGGATCGGCAACTACCAACGCTCTAGCAATTCCATGTCTAATAGCACCCGCTTGTCCCGTAATGCCACCACCATTTACATTGACAATTATGTCGTATTTATCTTTAGAATTAGTTGCAACTAATGGTTGATTGACTATCAACTTGAGAGTATCAAGACCAAAATAATCGTCCATTGTACGCTTGTTGATAGTTATTTCTCCATTTCCAGGACTCAACCTCACTCTAGCTACTGCGGACTTTCTGCGTCCTGTACCCCAAAACTGTATTTTTTTTGCTGTTTTTTTAACTGCCATCTGTAATTTTTTTAAAACTCCATGTTGTTTATTTATACAAAGCTTTGATACTATAATGTGCACATCACTGAGTTGATTACACAATATATATATATTATAGACCTTAAAAACACACTCAAATTAGTGATGATTTTTCTTTATCAACTCTAGCACCTTTGGTTGTTGAGCTTGATGATTGTGTTGGTCATTCTTGTAACAACGCAATTTTTTTAGTTGTTTTCTGCCCAATCTAGTCTTTGGCAACATACCTTGTACTGCTTCATAAACAGCATCATCACTACTCTCAGCCATATACTTGCGATACAACTTGTACTTGGCTCCACCCATGTATTGACTGTGACTAAACTTGATTTTTTGATCAAGTTTCTTACCTGTCAACACAACCTTATCCGTATTGATAACAACTACAAAATCGCCACAGTCCACATGTGGCGTATATGTTGGCTTGTGTTTGCCCTTTAATATATTTGCAACTTGGCTAGCTAATCTACCAAGTGGCATATCTGTTGCGTCTACGATATGCCAATCTTGCACTATATTGCTTGCATTGGCCATAAATGTTTTTTGTTGTGGTACCATTTTGATTTTCCTACCCTGATTAATTTTCATTATTTTTGAATAATTATTGTATAAAAATAATTATCCAAAAAACAAACCAATCCCTACACTGCCATACAGCACACATGCAAGAGACTACATAGTTGTACAATAATTTATCATACAAGCACGAATACCATTGTACTATACTTTGTAGATAGTTGTCAACTGATTTTTATATTTGCTAGCAGTTTGTTGCCACACTTTCAACAACTTTATTAAAACACTTTTGTTTATAAATATCACAAAAAATACACAACACAGCAAAAAAGAATGTGTTGTGTATTACAATATACACAAGAAAATATATATACAAAGTCTACAAGTAAAATTTTATTGTATATAAAAACTTACTAGTCTATTTCAAACTTATAACCTTTGCCCCAAACAGTGACAAAACGCCAATTTTCACCCGATCCGACCTTTTCTCTAATGCGTTTGATATGCACATCTACTGTCCTAGTATCACCATCATAACCTACTTCCCACACTTTTTCCAATAGCTTTTCACGACTAAAAACATACATTGGGTGTGTCACAAAATGGTACAACAACTCTATCTCTTTAGGCGGCATTTCTATTCGCTTACCTGATACCTTAACTATATAATTGTTGATACTTACAAACAAGTTGCCTATGGACACATCTTGAGTACTAGTCTCTTGAGTTGCATTTGCTTCTGTCCTACGCAAGATAGTCTTGATACGACTTATAACTTCTTGCATTTCAAAAGGCTTTGTGATATAGTCATCAGCACCAATCTCCAAGCCTCCTATGATGTCAACTTTTTCGGACTTAGCTGATACCAAAATGACAGGCAACGATTTGCTAATTTGCCTAATGTGTATAAGCGTCTCCATACCATCTAGGTCAGGCATCATCACATCTAGCAAAACGATACTAAAAGAATCTGACTTGATGAGCTTAAGTGCATCATTGCCATTGTGACATATCACAGTCTCATAACCCTCTTTTTTGAAATAAAGTGGGTATAGTTGACAGATATGCACATCATCATCTACAACTAATATTTTTGTTGATTTTGTCCTATTGTCCATCATATTCTCCAAAGTTTGTTGTTTCTATTACATTTTTGTATACAATCAAATATACAAATCTAACTCTATCACACACTACTACAACATTAATGTCATATATTTTTGATAAATTTTTACTAAGTCAACACTTATTTTGACTATGTATTTTGTTTATTAATATACTTTATATATATAGTATACAAAATTATCATATAAATGACAAGCAAAACAACATATTTTAAATTTGTAAATATTTACAAATGTATTTTTGACATAATCAACACAATTATTACCTAATTTTATTAATATTTTTCTAAAATATTTTGAGATTTTAACAAATTATGTAAACATTTTGCACAAAATACTAGGCAATTTATAAATAAACATTTGATGGCGTATGTTTTATCACAAAAAATGAAAGTAGTCCCACAAACAAACCCGCTCCCGCACTAGCTAAAAACATCAAAGGCAAGTACAAAACAACATAAATATTGCCAACTACCCAACTTGCTACCAACAACTGCACAATATTGAAGACAATTGCAGACAAAAAACTAATACCCATCAAACTCACTTTGGGGAAAATAAAACAATAAAGCAAAACCATACTACTAAGTGCAAAAATACTAGATGGCAAACTGTACATCAATGCCGTAGGATTGCCCACTAAAAACATTGCCAATATACATCTCAATACAACTACCAAATAACTATCAACTATCCCAAGCAAAACCAAAGCGCACAAACTAACTACATTAGCTAGCCCCAATTTAGCTCCAGGTGCAAATGCAAATACAGGTGGAACAAGACTTTCTACCATATACATAACAAGTGCTAGAGCTACAAACAGTGCAATGCGTACAGTGCGTTTTGTGATATTGTATTGCTTTTTCATGTTTAATAATAACTAAAAGTCCAAATCACTCTCACCCACAATACGCAATATCACATTGTTGGGACTACACACTATTGTCTGATTGACTTTATCTATCTCACCCATTCTAACACAAATTTGGTCATCACAATCTGCATGTACTACAAACACCTTGCCATCACTTATACTAAAACACATATGTCCCAAATGCACATCCAACTCTATACTTTGTGTATGATTTAGGTTGTAGTCGGATATGTATTTTCCATCTATCCAAAGTTGTACAACAGCCCCCTTTTGATTAAACAACAAAAAAAATGCCACTACACTAACCGTCACAACAAATATCAAAATAGATAAGTCCCATATTTTTATAGGTTTAGAATTTTTTACTATATTGATTTTGTCTATATTCATATCATACTCAACTATACTTTAGAGATAATACACAACAAACTATTATTAAATATCGCTTTTAAGAATACAACTTATATCTCTTATACTCATCGTATTTGTCACTATTATAAAATTTCCAATCACCCACAGTAGCATATCTTGAATAATCTACAATATTTCTACTATCATCTTCCAATATAAATACACTCACCCCATCATCTTTAGCAACAACTGCTTTTGCTATATTTACTCCTTCTTCCAATCCTGCAGACACACATGCAGTAGATATCATTTCGGCTATCATAGAAGATGGATGAACAACAGTAGCACTAGATACTGCCAAAGGTTGATTAGCCCACTTTGATGAGTCATTCTCATCTTGCATTAGTCCTGCAGGAATACCTGTCTTGGGGTTGATTATGTGTTGCACCAAAATACTATCTGTCAACCAATTTACTTCTTCTTGAGACTCATAAATAAATTTGTAATACCTTTCGTAGTCACCACTTGTAGTCAATCCAGTATCTGATATTGATGTTGCAGCAACTTGTGTATTTCTCAACAAGGTTATGCGTGGGCGTGGGTCTGTAATGCCTACAGTCCATTTGTCACCTGAAGAATGATTGCCATAAACATACAAGTCACCACTAATATTAAAGCTAGCAGATTGCAATTCAAATTCTTTTGATATCTCTCCACCTATATCAGCCAAATAACCTTTGGCTATTCCACCCAAATCCAACTTGAGATTGGGTATACTCTTGGACATATAATATTTGTCATCTTGTCTAATTAATTTTATTAGACTATCACCATCTTGTACCAATGGATAATTCAACCCACTCTCAAATATTGTATCTTCAACATCTCCCAAACTAGGCAGGGTAGCGGGAGAATTAGGATTTAATGCTCCACCATATTTTGCTATACCCTCACTATCTACATTCCACAATTTTGCCAATTGTGCAATTCTTGGATCAAAATTCCCCTTTAGTATTTCATAATAATCCAACACGGCACTCATCATATTGTATATATGTTCATCTATCTCATACATTTCATCTTCTTCGCCATCATTAAATACGCTAAGCATACTATCTTTGCCATTCTCATCTTTGTCCAATCTTATATGAGCATTCAACTCATATGCTACATCAAATATCTTGTCTATTGCCAAGTCAGCATATCTCCCCATCGCTGCAACCTGCATTTGTATCCCCCCGCCAAATACGACTTCGTTGCGTTGAAGATAAGTACTGTCAATTCTAGTACACGCCAAAGACGGGACTATACAAACTATAGCCCCTAAAAATATTACAAACCTTTTGAAAGATATTTTGTGCATATTTGAATAATAAACTTTTGAACACCAAAATAGTACGACTAATCTTTAGACAAAAAGAACAGTGCCACAGTCCCAGGACCACTGTGGCAACCCACCACGGGACCAATAGATTGATTCCAAACCTCAGCATTTGGATACTTGTCTTTTATATCAGCTGTAAATTGTTCTGCATCTTCTTTGCAATGTGCATTGCCAAGTGTTATTGGATAATTGGTATCAACATTTTCGGTTTCCAATACATTCAACAAATATTTCAAAGATGTCTTGCGTCCCTTAACCTTGTCTACCTTGATAAGATTGCCATCTACAAGTTTTAAAATAGGCTTAATATTGAGTATACCACCAATAAAAGCTGTAATGCCACTAACTCTCCCGCCTCTTTTGAGATACTTCAAATCTTCTACCGTGACATAAGTACGCACCTTCTTGCAAATATCTTTTACATATTCTACAACTTGTACATCAGTAGCTCCCTCTTTGTGTTTTTTTGCTGCTAAGTATACAACAAGTCCCAACCCCAATGCCATAAGTTGAGTATCTACGACAGTAATAGTGCGTTGGGGATACTTTTGACGCAACTCTGTCAATGCTACATTCATATTATTGAATGTTCCACTCATGTTGTGAGAAAATGCAACATACAATATATCTTCACCATTAGCCAAAATTGGCTCCCAAATCTCTGTATATTCTAGTGGATTTAGTGCCGAAGTACTAACCGTTGCACCATTTTTCATATTGTCAAAAAACTTTTCAGAGTCAAACTCTGCACCAAGCTCACCAGTCACAAGTTTGCCTTCCAAAAAATAAGGTATTCTAATTACTTCAATACCCAACTCATTGACTTGGTCTTGCGTCAAATCACAACAATTGTCACAAAAAAATCTACTCATTATAGTACTCCATACTATTACAACAATAATAGTTTTAGACATTTTATAATCTTGCTTGTAGTTATTGTATCACAAATGTATAAAAAAGACAAATATATTAAATACAAATTATGCATACAATACATTAAATTGTAAAAAATAATTTATTTATTTGCAATTTTTGCATTTATTTGTAAAAAAATATTATATTTTTAATAATTAAAAGTCAATTTAAATCAAAAAAGCTTTGAATATTGTATTCAAAGCTTTTTAAAAAATATAAAAATATGCTGTTTTTGGTGCCCGAGGCCGGACTCGAACCGGCACGGAGTTGCCTCCTCAGGATTTTAAGTCCTGTGCGTCTGCCATTTCGCCACTCGGGCATAGATATACAAATTGCTTGATTGATTGATTGCACAATTATAAAATACAAAAACATCACTATTATAACAAAAATATTGTACTATATTTTGTATATCATGTCAAGGCAATTGCAATATAAAGCATGATATAGTATAATAAAAGAATGAAAATTTATACAAAACAACAACCTTTAAAATGGGCTATATGTGGCACAGGCAAAATAACCAATAGGTTTATAAGTGCTTTGCAACAAATTGACAACGCTGTAGCTGTAGCGTGTTTTTCTAGTGATTTTGATAGAGCAAAGGATTTTGCCAACAAACACAACTTGACACCATATACATACGACGACATCGGCAATACTATAGACTATGATGCTGTGTATATATGCACCAACAACCACTTGCATCATGTCAATGCTATGCAATTTTTGCACAAAAAAGTACCTATACTACTAGAAAAACCTTTTGCAATAGATAGCAATTTTGCAAAGCAAGTCATAGAACTAGCAAACAAACAACAAACATTGATTATGGAAGCAATGTGGACGGCATATCTACCAAGTATAGCCACACT
Organism: Bacillota bacterium; assembly: GCA_009787385.1. Taxonomy (GTDB): domain Bacteria; phylum Bacillota; class Clostridia; order Christensenellales; family Pumilibacteraceae; genus WRGC01. The sequence goes on along the minus strand of WRGC01000016.1, from coordinate 13,402 downwards.
CAAAAAACTATTGGACAATCAAAACAACGATAAAGTCCTTAGTGTAGACAGTCTCTTTACTATACCGCATCTCAATGACCCTGCGTATAGATTGTATCGCAAAGAACTTGCAGGTGGAGTAATTCTAGATTTGGGCGTATACTTTGCAAGTGTATGCTATCAACTATTTGGAAAACCCGATAAAGTAGAATGTGACTATCTCAAAATAGTCAATGAAGTTGAAACTGATGCTGTCATAAAACTGACATATGGTGACATGATAGCCAAAGGGCATATTTTTATAGGCGACAACAGAAATTGTTTTTACAACATAACTACTCAACAAGGCAAGATATTGATACCTGACTACAATGGGGCTCAACAATTTGAAGTTGTAAACAATCAAGGCAAGTCTACACAACATACTTTTGAACCACACATAGAGCAATTTACTTACCAAATACTCTATTTTATGGACTTGTTGTCCAACAACCAACAACAAAGTCAATTGTATAGCTTGACTGACTCACTAGCAGTGATGGATATATTGACCAAATGTAGACAAGGTATTGCATAATAATTTAGACATTTTTCTACGCAAATAAATTATACAACCACAACAAAACCACTGTATTAAGTGAATACAGTGGTTTTGTTGTTAAATCAAAGTTCAACTAATAACATCAAATCAATATATTACAAACCTAATGCAAATACTCCAAGTATTTCAGGCTCTACTACAGTAGCTCCTCCAACATTCCTTTTACAATATCTACAATAGATTGAATCATTGATGTAGACAACTGAGTTGCCATCTCTACAACCATATTCCCAAAATTCTTCTCAAATGCCTTTAAGCCATCTTGTTCAAAAAATGTAATTACATCTTTGTATGCTTTGGCAATAATCTCACCCAATTCTTTCTCTTTTTCACTATTCCATATACTATCCAATTCTTGTAAAAATTCATCTTTTTTTTCTTGAGTAATAGTATTATCGCTATCCAATTCTTTAAAAATCTTCTCTATCAATTCCGAAACTGGAGTTGAAATTCCCAGTATAAATTCTTCCAACTCTTCATTATTTATTTTTTCACTATCAAATTCTTTTGCCCAATTATAAAATTTGTCACTAAAGACATCTTTGGCAAGTCCATCAACAATATTTGACAAAACTTGAAATGGTGTGTGATATTGACTGTTTGGCTCTGTTTTGGGTATACTCACTGCCCCTTGCAAAGCACTAGCCAACATTGTGCATTTTTCAAGATTTTGTTGGTCAGCAACATTGTCGGCGTCAAAGTCCCCTTTCTTCATGTCTTGCAAAGCAGAAAACATTTGCACATACATATTGGTACTAATAGCTGGTACAACTACAATATCCACAGTTTTGTCCATACTGTGTTCTTCCCACTTAGCTTGCAACTTGACTTTGACTGTTTGGTCTTTCCCTTCTTCTAATATATTACCATCCCATATAGCGTGTACTTCTTTTATGAGTTTGTTTGCACCAAAGTCCTTCAACTCTACTTTGCCTGCAGGTTCTGCTGTCCATGTCAACTCTGCATTGTCTGGCAATGACATGTTGCTATCACCATCTTTAAATTTAGCTTCTACTGTTGTAAAAGAGCCTTGTGCTACCTTTGCATCTTTAGTTGTGAGTCCAAGATTGATTTCACCACCCTGTTTGATTTTAAAACACGCCAACAACACACAACCACACAATAGTGTCAATATTAGTATTGCAACTGTATTTTTAGTAAGTATTTTTTTCATAAAACCCTCCTATTGTGTAGTATACCACAATTCAAACAATTTGTAAAGGGTACAAAACAATAAAATATTAGAGAGTGTACACCAGAGAGTACTAACAATAATATACAGACTATCAACAAAACAATCGTTATTCTTTTTTGACACTCCAAAAGAACCCAAAATGCTTTTTGAGAAAATCCCCAACCCCCGAATGATTTAAGATTGATTTTATTTATAAGTATTTTTTCATCTTAATGTCCTCTATTTGTACACTACTAAATATTAATACTCTAAAGAGTGCTATTTTGTAAATCTCAAACAACATATAACAACTAAGTAATTTTTTGCAACTCAATCAAGTTTTTTTGAACTACACTATTGTCTATAAAAGAACTTGTACTTGACGGCAATACAATAGCACTAGCCATGTGAGATTGTTTTTTTATATTCAACAAAATACCTATACTAGCCAAAAATACCATTAGACTACTTCCTCCGTGACTTATAAAAGGCAAAGGTAATCCTGTAGGTGGAATACTACCAGTAACTACAGCTATATTGACCAAAGTTTGTATAGCAATTATACCCGCTATACCCGCTGCCAAATATGCTCCAAACCTATCCCTTGCCGAAATCGCTATCTTGATAGCTCTAACTACTATGTATGCATATAGACACAACACGGCAATACTACCGACCCACCCCAACTCTTCACCAATAATACTAAATATAAAATCACTTTCGGCAAATGGCAAAAACAAGAACTTTTGACGACTATTAAATATACCCAATCCAAACATACCACCTGATCCCAATGCATAAAGAGATTGTATCAACTGAAAACCTTCGTCCAATGGATTTGCCCATGGATCCAAAAAAGCTATCAACCTATCAAATCTATATGGCTCTATAATAATCAATATAGGTACAAGTGCTACAATAGGCAATGACAATACTACAAAATACTTAAGTTTGACTCCACCCACAAACAACATAAGTATAGTCAACAATACTACACATACCGTAATAGACAAATTGGGTTGCATCATTATCAACAAACACACAATACCACTCACACCCAAGATTGGCAACCAACCTATTCTTGTAGTCATTCGCTTGTGATATTTTGCCATATAAGAAGCAATAAAAATTATCAATCCAAACTTGGCAGGTTCGCTAGCTTGCAATGTCATTACCCCTAGATTTATCCATCTTCTTGCACCATAAGCATCTATCCCAACTCCAGGTATCAACACAACTATCAACAATACAATAGACAAAAGTATAATAGGAATAGACAATTTTTGCAACTTGTGATAATCTAAATAAGTACAAAATATCAATCCACCTATACCAATAAACGCAGCAATAGACTGATTGATAACATAAAAAAACTTATTGTCATACTGTTCACCAGCAACATAACTACTAGCACTATATATCATCACTAGACCAAACACAACCAAAACTACCACAGCTACAATTAGGCGTCTATCTATCTTGTTGTGTGCATGGTGTATATTAATTATAGTGTTGTCTTTACCTAACATTTTCACTCGTTGCATTCATTTTACTCCACTCAATAATCAACTGTTAGTTGATACTGTTTTGTTTGACTTTTTATAAATTAGTTTTAAATTTCCTATAAAATTAATATAAAAACACAAATCAATACTTAGACAACAATTGATTGACTATACTCTTAAAAGTGTCCCCTCTATCCTTATAATCCTTAAAACTATCAAAGCTAGCACTAGCAGGACTCAACAGTACAGTATCTACAGTAGTTTTGCTAGCTTGCAAAATAGCATCTTGCATACTGTCACACAAGGTTACTTCTTTATTGTTTTGCAAAGCTACCTTGTGCAAAGTATTGGTAATATTGCCAAAGGCAAAAATATAATGGACATTGGTTGGAATTTTAACAAACAATTCGTTGTAGTCTAGCCCCTTGTCACTTCCACCCAAAAGCAGAGCAATACTCCCTTTGACTTGAGAAAGTGCATAGAGAGTTGCCCCAATATTTGTTGCTTTGCTGTCATTGATATAATCAGTATTGCCTACCCTTGCAACAAACTCCAATCTATGACTGTCAGAAACATAACTATCTATAGTTTGTCTAACCAAGTCATCAGATATTTTAAAAATTTTTGCAACTTGATACAATACCCGATGATTAAATTCTCCACTCAAATGCAACTGTGGCATCAATTCTGTTTCTTGCGTGGATACACCTAAGTGTATTACTTTAGCTTTTGTCTTTAATCCTTGCAAATACTTTTGGTCTATATCACCCAATAACAAATAATCATCTTTGGTCTGATTTTTTGTTATTGCAAATTTGGCATTTACATACTCTTGCATATTATCATGTATATCCAAATGGTCAGGTGATATATTGGTAATTATAGAAATTTTTGGAGCAAAAAAATCAATACTTTGCAATTGAAAACTACTAACTTCAAGTATAGAAACATCATAATCCATCAATGAAGCTGCTGACGAAAATGATACTCCAATATTTCCTGCAAGACATACAGTACGCCCTGATAATTGCAACAATTGATTAAGCATACGACAGAGTGTTGTCTTGCCATTTGTGCCTGTAATAGCTATTGTAGGGCTTTGAGAATTGTGTCCCATTGTATGTATTGCAAAACCCAACTCTATTTCACCACAAATATACATACCTTTGCGTTTTGCAGTTTGCACTAGTAAATGAGTAAGTTTGACACTTGGACTAATTACAACTATGTCCACATTGTCCAAGATTTTGCAATCTACAACATCACAACTGTCATCAAAAATAATTGGACAAGCACCCAAGTGAATGAGTGCATTATAAGCCCCTTTGCCACTTATTCCCGCCCCAATAATTAGTACTCGTTTGTCTTTAAAATTCATAATATTATTATTTGATTATTCAAGATTGTATCTATATCATCAACCAAAATACTTAGCAACTTACAACTCTTTTGCTAAATAGGGTTTATTAATACTACCAACAACACACACATCAAACCCGCCAAAACTGTGACTACAGTATAAGATATAACAATTTTATTTTCGTGATGCCCCTTTCTTTCAAAATGATGATGCAAAGGAGCCATCAAAAAAATTCTTTTTTTAGTAATTTTATAATATCCTACTTGCAACAAAACTGACAAGCTAGTGAGCACAAACATTATTCCAATTATTGGAACGAATATATGCAATCTACTAAATGTTGCCATTGCCGCCAACGCACCACCCAATGCCAATGCTCCCGTATCGCCCATAAAAACTTTGGCAGGATACCCATTAAAACAAGAAAAAGCTATCAAGCCACCTATCAATGCAACGCCAAATATCAACAAATTGTTGTATTCGTTAACTACTGATTGTCCCAAATTTTGACTAAAAGCAATGAGTAGAACTATGATAACGCAAAAACATATCACATATGCTGTGCTTACACTAGAAGCCAATCCATCTAAACCATCAACTAGATTGACTGCATTTGTCAACGCCAAAAATACAATTATAACAAAGGGTATTACCCAATATCCTATATCTACTGTATAATTCAATCCAGGTAGCCATATCTCAGTACCTATATCTATCCTATTGTACGCAAATATAGCCACCAATATAGCCAATCCAAGTTGTGATACTAGTTTTTGATATACATTCAAACCCAAATTTCGTTTGAAAAAAATCTTGATAAAGTCATCTAAAAATCCAATAATACCATATCCCGCAAACACTGCCACTGTCACATATCCAAGATAAGAATTTGGTGTAAAAAATATCATAGCCACAATAGATACAGCTAAAATAAAGGCACTACCACCCATCGTTGGCGTACCTGCCTTAGATGCATGATTGTCTACAAAATGCAATATTACTTGTCTCATCTTAAGTTTTTTGGACAAGGATATAACTATGGGCATAAGCATAGCTGTAAACCCAAACGCACATATAGCTGTCAATATTAATCTTATTGTCATAAAAGTTCTTAATGGCTTTGTACTGTATATAATTTAAACCAAATTTTTATCAAGTATACAAACACTCGTTGACATACAACCAATCATTGTGAGCCAAAAACTCACCAGCTATCTCTTGAGTAGTCTCAGCACCTTTGCCGGCTATCACTACAATATCATCTTGATTAGCCAATTCTAATGCTCTCTTGATTGCCTGTCTACGGTCAGGTATACATTCGTATTTTGCCCCTTTATAGCTAATAATACCCTTCTCTATTTGGGAAATTATGGAATTTGGCTCTTCAAACCTAGGATTGTCGCTAGTTATTATAGTATAATCACTGTGTTTTGCACTAGCCAATCCCATAAGAGGGCGTTTTGTAACATCTCTATTGCCACCACAACCAAATACCGTGACAATACGCCCTTTAGCAAATTGCCTTACAGTAGAAAGCAAATTGCTCAAACCATCATCAGTATGTGCATAATCTATTACAACTGAAAATCTATCCGTATTGATTATATTAAACCTACCATCTACTCTAGTAGTATTGGATATACCTATTGCTATTTTTTTGATTGGTACACCCAACACATAAGCACAGCTTGCTGCCGCCATTGTATTGTACATATTAAACAATCCTGGCAATTTGAAATTGATATCCACAATATTGTCCACACAATTGAGTATATACTCCAATCCTCTAGCATTCATTTTGTGATGAATGCCAAATACATCAGATGGTCTATTGCAACCATAGCTAATAATAGGTAGATTGGACTGCAATGCTATTTCCATACCCAAATCATCATCAATATTGACTACGGCAGTTTTGCTAAATTTTGGATCAAACAACTTTAGTTTGGCAAGCTTGTATTGTTGCATAGTACCAAAAAAGTCTAAATGGTCTCTACTAAAACAAGTAAGCACACTACACTCAAACTTAATCCCTTCCAATTTGTTGAGAAATAATGCATGTGCTGAGACTTCCATAACGACATACTCTACCCCAATTTCAACAAGTGATTTGAACACTTTATGCAAATATATTGGATCAGGTGTAGTCAAATTGTGAGATTTAGTACTATCCCAAAACTTTCCATTGACAATTATCCCAAGCGTGCCTATTATTGCCACACTATTGCCATTTGATTGCAATATGCTAGCAACAATATGAGATACCGTAGTCTTGCCATTAGTCCCCGTAATACCTACAATCTTTAGCAATTGACTAGCATTTCCAAAAAAAACATTAGCTATTTTGGACATGGCAGTCCTGCTATCATCTACAATTATTTGTGATACACTACAATCTTGCAACTGTCTTTGAACAACTACAGCTATTGCACCATTCTTGATAGCACTTTGTACAAAATCATGACCATCATACTTGCCACCTTGCAAAGCAAAATACAAGTCACCTTGCTTGACCCTACTACTTTCATGACAAAGCCCTATCACAGTAGCATCACAACCTATCATAGTATATCCCAACGCTAACTCACTCAATTGCATAATAATATTGTTTTCCCTAAAATATTTATATAGTTAATTTTCAAAAAGTTTGCACACATATGACAACTATCACAATTCATTAAACCTGACCAACACAACATCTCCTTCGGGTACTTTTGTCCCAAAACTAGGTACTGTCCCTATTACTTGATTGCCATCACCCGCTGTTTCAAATTGCAATCCCATCTCTTTTAGTTTTTGCTCTACTTGCAAATAGTTGAGTCCCAATAAATTAGGCATTGTCACTGTATCACTTTCTACACTTTGTGCTGGTATACCTAAGTGCCTTGCTAGATTTTCAAACATTCTACCTACATATGGGGCAGCTGTCATACTACCATAATACAAATAACCTTGTGGTTCGTCTACTGCCAACAATGCCACATACTTAGGGTCATTGACGGGAGCAAATCCAACAAAACTAGAAATATACTTTCCTTGAGCTATAGCGCCATTTTTGTACTTTTGTGCCGTACCCGTCTTGCCTCCAACGGGATAACCTTGCACCTGTGCTTTTTTTCCACTACCTTCTGCAACTACTTTAGCCAATATATCTCGCAAAGTAGTAGCTGTTTCTGGCTTGATTGGACTTCTTCTCGCTTTGGGCTTGCGATTGTATATAGATTTGCCATCATATGTAACAATAGATTGTGCAAAATATGGTGTATACAGAGTACCCGTAACCGCCGCCCCTACCGCTGCTACCATTTGGAGTGTAGTTGTTGCTATAGTTTGTCCAAATCCTATGCGAACCAAATCTACTAACTTGACATTTTTTTCAGGAATCATTATACCTCTACTCTCACTAGCAAAGTCCACACCCGAAAGTTCACCAAATCCAAATGCCTGCAAATAACTATACAACTTATTTACACCTAAGCGTTGAGAAATATCCATTATCATACAATTGCAACTATTGTTGACAGCAGTTTGAAAATCTTGCATACCATGCCCCTGAGTACGCCAACATCTTATGCGTTGTCCGTCTACTATGCGATACCCCGGACAAAAAAAAGTGTCGTCCAATTTTACAACTCCAGCATCCAATGCCGCCGCTACTGTAAATATCTTGAATGTACTACCGGGTTCGTACACATCAGTTATCATACTATTTTTACTCAACTGATTGAGTAAATCCAACTGATCTCTAGGGGGACTATTTAAGTCAAATGATGGGGACACAGCGTTGGCTACAATTCCACCCGTAGTCAAGTCATATACCATCATGCTTACACTATTTGATTTCCACTCTAGTTGAGCATGGTTGACAGCATCTTCAGCAAAGTGTTGTATATTGCTATCTATACTCAAAGACAAGTCCATACCCGGAATAGCAGGGACATACTTGGTTACATTATTATTCAACTCTATACCCTTTAGATCTGTACTAGTATACGAAAATCCATTTATACCCTTTAGGTACTTGTCATAGTACAATTCCAAACCACTTTGCCCCAAATTATCAATACTCGTATAACCCAGAACTTGAGACAAATATTGTCCAAACGAGTATTGTCTAGTAGCATCTAGAGTAAAATACACTCCGGCCAAATTGTGTTGTCTAATATGCTCTGCCACAGATGCTGACACATTGCGAGCTAGAGTAATTTCACTAACATTAGCACCTTTAATTTTTTTTTCTACATATTCTTTAGTCAATCCTAGATGTTCTGCTAGCTCATGTGCTGTTTCATTTAAGTTTACTACGGCCCTAGGACGCACATATACACTAAACTTGTTACTATTGCTAGCTAATGCCACACCATTTTGTGACAATATTTTGCCTCTAGGTGCTTGCAATGGCAAATCTCTATACCACTGTTCAGCAGCTTTGGCGGTGAGCGATTGTTGAGACAATACTTGTACAAAAAACAATCGTGAAATAAGTGCAACTACAAAAAATACTATAGCCATACTCAAAAATAATAAGCGTTTTTTGACTACAAGCATGCTATTGTTGAGATTGTCCATGTCTTAATATATGGAGTTGAGTGAACTGGTATGACAAAATAATAATTGATTTTATACAAAAAAAATCATCTCACAAATTTGTTTTGTGAGATGATAAGCTATAACTCGATAAGCTTTCATTAAAAATATCCAAAAACCTTTAGATTATCAAGGTAGTTCGTTGCCAGCAGACTTGTATATCTCATACCACTCTTGATGTGTAAGTGATATATCTGTTGCCTTTGCTGCCTCTACTATGCGTATTGGATTGGTTGTACCTGTCACAACTTGCCACTTTGCAGGATGTCTCAGTATCCATGCTACTGCTATAGTAGATGGAGCGACATCATATTTTTGAGCTATTTTATCCAAAACTTTGTTGAGTTCAAGGTATTTGTCACTACCCAAAAATACACCTTCAAAAAAACCATATTGAAATGGCGACCACGCTTGTAGCGTCATATCACTAAGACGAGAATACTCCAATATTCCACCATCTCTATTGATATTGGCATCATTCTTCATATTTACATTAAATCCAACATCAATCATACCCGTAAAAGCTATTGACAATTGCAATTGATTTATTACAACTTTTTGATTGAGATAGGCATTGAGTAAATTAATTTGAGTTGGATTTTGATTGCTGACACCAAAGTACTTAACCTTACCTGCTCTGTATAAAGTGTCAAATGCCTTTGCCACTTGTTCTGGTTCAAACAATGTATCAGGCCTATGCAACAAAAGTACATCTATATAGTCAACACCAAATCTACCAAGGCTAGCATCTACACTACCTAGTATATGGTCATGACTAAAATCAAAATATGTACCAAAGTCCCCTCGCCTAATACCACATTTTGTTTGCAATACTATCTTTTCACGCAAACTCTTGTTGCGTGAAAGTGCAGCCCCAAACACACTTTCACACTTACCAGCAGAATAGACATCAGCATGATCAAAATAATTGACACCATTAGCTAAACAAATATCAATAAACTCATCCATTTGTCTATCTTCAAAGTTAGCAAATCTCATGCAACCAGCAACAATCTCACTACCTTTAAAATTATCACTAATATTAACTTGTTTCATAGTTGTGTTCTCCCTTTTGCTATTATACTCCTTTAACAAAATTTGTCAAGTTTTTAAAAAATATTAAAATGTATATTAATCAAAAAATATTATAGCTAATTATTAAATCTAAATAGCACTACATCTCCATCCTTAAAAACATATTCCTTCCCCTCTGATCTATACTTGCCTGCTTGTTTGCATGCTGCTATACTTCCTAATGCCCGTAAATCATTATATGATACTATTTCTGCCCTTATAAAACCTTTTTCAAAATCACTGTGTATCTTACCTGCTGCTTGTGGAGCTTTTGTACCATCTCTTATCGTCCATGCACGAATTTCTTTTTCACCTGCTGTAAGATAACTTATCAATCCCAAAGTGGCATAACCACTTGTAATAATGCGACTTAGCCCACTCTCGCCCAAACCCAACTCTTGCAAAAAAACTTGTCGTTCGTCTAATGGCAAACTTGCAATTTCACTCTCTACTTGACCTGATATTACTACAGTTTTTGCACCTTGACTATCTGCAAATTTCTTTACCAACTTTACATAATTGTTGTCAGGCTTGCCAATATCACTCTCAGCTATATTGCAACAATATATTACAGGTTTGGTAGTAATCAAAAAAAAGTCATCAACTATAGATCTATCATCTTCGCTCATAGTTTGTTTGATAGCAAATATTGACTCACCTTTGTCCAGTCCTTTAGCCAAAATACTAAGAAGTTCTACTTCGTGCAAAGCTATTTTGTCTCCACCCTTACTTGCCCTTTGTGTTCTGTCTAATCTCTTATTTACACTATCCAAATCTGCCAAAATCAACTCAGTGTTGATAGTATCTATATCTCTAATAGGGTCTACACTACTCTCTACATGCGTTATATCAGCATTGTCAAAACACCTAACAACATGCAAAATAGCATCAACTTCTCTAATATGTGCCAAAAACTTGTTGCCAAGTCCCTCCCCTTTGCTAGCTCCTTTGACAAGCCCTGCTATATCTACAAACTCCAACATAGCAGGAATAATCTTTTTTGAATTATAAATTTTAGCCAACTCGCCCAATCTTTCATCAGGCACAGCTACTGTACCTATATTTGGCTCTATTGTGCAAAATGGATAATTGGCACATTCTGCCCCTGCCTCAGTAATAGCATTAAAAAGTGTACTTTTCCCTACATTGGGCAAACCCACAATACCTAATTTCATAATAGTATTATACTATATTTTGCATAAATTAGCAAGAATAGTTGTCAATTTTGATATTTAAGTTGTTGTATTTAAATATAAAGAGAGTGTACAACGAGCGGTTATTAACAATAAAGTACAAGCAATCAACAAAACAAGCGTTATTCTTTTTTGGCGTCAAAAAAGAACAAAAAAAGCATTTGGGGGGTTGCGAATCCCACCGAACGCTTTATGGTTGATTTTATTTATGTTGTTACTTCCTTTTCTTTCTTAATCTAATCTATTTGTACACTACTAAAATAAAAAGCATCGCTTGGTCTTTGACGATGCTTTTTATTGTATTTCAAAGTATCAAAGAAATACTTACAAAACAGATAAAAACATTTCAACTACAGTTGCTTCACCTGTTCCAAGTGTCTTATGTTGAAGTTGTATATCTACTCTCACATTTTCAGTTTTTATGTCATTTTTTGCTGTTGTATCAAACGAAATAGTTTCAGTCAACAAATCAAATCCATACTCATCTCTCTTTGTATTTTCATAAAAACTCTTAAACTCAAAAAAGTCACCCTTTGCCAAACTTATATTATCATCAATAGAAGGGGGATAAGCTGATACTAAATGTTGAGGAAATAGACAATTGATAGTTACAACTTGGTCTTGATTATCTTTAAGCGTTATATTTGTAGAAAGATTATCCAACAAAAAATAAGGTTGGTCACCAATGTCTACATATTCTATACTAAAATACCTACTAATGTCATTTTGTACAATTTCTATAACATATTTTTTAGAACTTGTATCTTTTATTGTATACCCTCTACCCTTTAAATCACTCACTTGTTGTGATAAAGACAAATCCGACAAATACTGCCGTCCATCACCACGAACAAATTTTTCATGATCAAAAGGCAAAACAAACTCATATTCACCATAAAAATCTTTAACTACTACCTGCTCTTTTATTGGTTTTATACAACCTATAACAATCAAAGATAAAGTTGCAATAATTGATGAAATAGCAATAATTTTTGTTGTTATTATTTTAAGATTAATCATCTTCTATACCTCCATTTTTATGTAAAGCATTTGCAAGACTAATTTAATATGGCAATACAATATGTATTATGCAGGATAAGTTATCCCACCACTTATTGCATTATTGGGTTAGTACAATTTTACAATAAGTAGTGATAACTATTTTACGATTTACAATTATCTAAATGATTGCAAATATAAAATTAAAACTCAATACTAACACCTTTATCAGCTTCTAATTTATCAGTTTTTAATGAACTATTTTCTATTGTAATGTAGTATCTAATTTCGTTAGTACTAGATACAAAATGGTCTTTTCTAATTATTCTTATACTAAATTCCACAGTTTTTTTGTCGCTTGATAATACAGTATGGCTTTGTGAAATAATAAATTTACTATTAAATGTACTAGTACCTTCAATCCACCCAGCTCTTGTACTATACCATTCTGTATAATACGCTTCATTGTCTACAGTTACACTATTTATTATAGAAGATGGACTAATTGTCCAATCAACCATAGCATATACATATACACTATGTGGATATGACAAAGAAACATTATCTATAACATCAAACTTTGCTAGTGGAAGTTGTGTTGCAACTTTCTCACCCACTTCAGTACTAGCTAATGATGTTGCTACATGATTATTTTCTACTCGCTCCTTAGCTACTTGTGATTGTGTATTTTCTACACTTCCCTGTTGCTCCAAAGCAAATGCCTTGTTGCTTGCCGTTACATTCATACCTACAATTGTCAATACTACAATTGCCAATGACAATGATACTATTGCTACCATCTTAGTCATTGACTTACTTGCTTTAATTCTTTTCATAAAAAAATCTCCTAAAATTTATTTATCTTAGAAGACATTGCATTTATTCACTTGTTGCCTATACTACCACAACTACCTTATATCCAATCTCTCT